>WQUP01000165.1 GCA_009782015.1 Endomicrobiia bacterium
ACCAACAGGCGTATTCCGTTTGTCAAGAGAACGGCAAAGGCTGACTTTTCAGGAATGAGCATAAATTTTGATGCCGAAGCCGCGCTGAAGAGGCCTTTGTACAAAGAGATAAATCTCAGGCCTTACCTGGGATTTGAAATAAAAAATTCCAACTACGGCAGCATAAGCGAAACCGGCGCGCAAAGCCTTGATATGAACGTCTCCGCCGGAAGTTACTCAAGAAGCGCGCTGAGGTTCGGCGCCGGCGTGAATCAAGGCAACGAAAAGTACGGCTGGCATTTGGCAGCCGAGTACAAGTATCTTGTTTCCGGAAACCTTCCGGAGATAGAAACTGAGTTTGAGGAAGGCGCGGGTCAGAAGTTTAATATTGTCGGCTCGGAAGAAGGAAAAGGCGAGATAGGGTTTAAGCTCGGCGGAATGATTCGCATAGTGAAAGATTTAAGAGTATATGCCGATATGAGCTGCCATACGGCCGACAGGTACTCTAATTTGTACGGCAATGTCGGGATAAGGTGGTCGTTTTCTGCGCAGCCTCAGCCGCAAAATAAGAAGCTCGCCGAAAACAAAGAAGGGCTGTCCGCCGCCGCGCAAGCCAAAGCCAAGGCCAAAGCCGAAGCACAAGCCAAAGCCAAAGATAAGGCCGAAAAAGCCGAGTCGAATCGCAGAATAGTTCAGTCGAAAATGGCCGCCGAGATAAACGAAAGAAGGCAAAGGCAGATAGAGATATCAAAAGCCGAAACGGAATCCGAAACGTCAGCCAACATCAAAGAATTTGAGTTAAAATCCGCGCAGCAGAAAAAGATTCAAAAAGAAATTTCATCGACAGCCGCGCAGAAAAACGATGAATCCAAATCCTTGAAAAAACAGCCTAAGCAGCCGGCGGACGCAGAGACGGGCGCGGTAAAAGAGCAAGAACCGCGTACAGAAGGACTCAGAGTCGTCAAATCTTCTTTCGACGTGAGATTTACTCCGAATGCTTACGCCCTGTCAGGTTACTGGGATGTTGAAGTGCAGAAACAGATTGACGAGATAAAGAAGATGGACTTTAAAAAGATAACCATAGAAGGCCACGCGGATTCTACGGAAAAAGACGGCAAGAAAATTTCAAAACTTAGAGCAAAAAGCGTCTTCGATGCGTTTGTAAACAACGGAATTCCCGCCGATAAGATAGATTATGCAGGTTTCTCTTCAACGCTCCCCATAGCCAAAGAAGACACCGAAGCCGGGAAGATGGCCAACAGAAGAGTGACGGTGATTGTTGAATAGAAGTTAATAGTTAACAATTAATAGTTAATAGTTTTGGAGCGGCTTCGCCGCGATATTTAGTTCCGTTTGCCGTTAACTATTCATTATTAACTATTAATTGGGTTTCTCTAAAAACTTGCAATCTTGTCATCCCGGAGTGTCTCTGTCCGGGATCTGCAGTTTTTTGTCGTCGATCAAGCTCTAAGGCAGATTCCGGACTACTGCCTTCCGGAATGACAAACAGGGGTTTTTAGAGAAACCCAATTATTAATTGTTCTCTTCTTCTTCGTTCTTCGATGTTCTCTTCCTGATCAGGTGGCTTAAAATCTTTTTGCGAAGCCTTATGGATTGTGGAGTTATTTCGGCGAGTTCGTCGGGGGCTATGTATTCGACTGCCTGTTCTAGACTAAACTTTATCGGCGGCACAAGCATCGGCGCATCGTCGGAGCCTTTGCTTCTCATATTGCTGAGTTTTTTTAGTTTGCACGGGTTTACTACCAAATCTTTGTCTCTCGAATTCTGTCCCACGATCATTCCCGCATATACTTCCGTGCCGGGGTCCACAAAAAATATTCCGCCGCTTTGGAGATTGTCCAACGCATAAGCCGTAGTCTTTCCGGGTTCTAAAGCAATGAAAACTCCGTTTCTTCTCAAATCGTCAACCTGCACTTTAGGCAGATAATCGTAAAAACTGTGATGCATTATTCCTTGTCCGCGGGTGTTTGTGAGAAACTCGTTTTTAAAGCCTATAAGGGCTCTCGACGGGATTATATACTCGAGGCGTATTCTGTTTTCGCCTTCGCTCACCATATTTTCAAGTTTTGCCGAACGTTTTCCGACAAGTTCGAACACAACGCCCTGGTACTGGCTGTCTATATCCAAAGTAAGAAACTCCATGGGCTCGTATATTTTGCCGTTTTTCTCTTTGTAGATAACTTCCGGCGACGAAACCGCAAGCTCAAATCCCTCGCGCCGCATTGTTTCGATAAGGACTGTCAAATGCAGTTCGCCCCTGCCGGAAACTTTAAACTTTCCTTCGCCTTCAAGCTGTTCGACTTTCAAGCCGACATTTGTCTGGGCTTCCTTTTCAAGCCTTGCTTTCAGGTGGCGGCTTGTAAGAAATTTTCCTTCGCGGCCGGCAAAAGGGGAATCGTTGACCATAAAATCCATTGAAACCGTCGGCTCGTCTATGGACAGCGGCGGCAGCGGAAGTACATCGTATATTCCGCAAACCGTATCGCCTACTTCCACGCCTTCAAGCCCGGCTATAGCGACTATGTCTCCTGCTTTGGCTTCTTCAACCTCGGTTTTTCCGAGCCCCGAAAATTTATCTATTCTCACTGCCTTTGAAAGCTTTGTCTCTTTTCCGTTTGCAAGCGCGACAGGCTGGCCTTTTTTGACTATGCCGTTTAAAATCCTTCCTATACCGACATGTCCCAAAAAGTTGTTGTAGTCAAGCATGGTTATCTGCATCTGAAGCGGCTTCTCGACATTTGCAACCGGAGGCGGAATGTGCGCAAGAATAGTCGTAAATACCGGTTCTATGTCTTTTCCTTTTTCTTCCATTACAGCGCTTGCCCATCCTTCGCGGCCCGAGGCGTAAAGTATGGGGAAATCTAACTGCCCGTCGGTTGCCCCAAGTTTCATAAAAAGGTCAAAAACGCTGTCAACGGCTGCGCTCGGCGTTGCGTTGGGCCTGTCCATCTTGTTGATTACGACTATCGGCCTAAGCCCCAAAGCCAAAGCTTTTCTCAAAACAAAGCGCGTCTGCGGCATCGGCCCTTCAACAGCGTCAACCATGAGTATCGCGCCGTCAACCATCTTCAACACCCTTTCGACTTCGCTGCCGAAATCCGCGTGTCCCGGGGTATCAACTATATTTATTGTATTGCCTTTGTAATTTACCGATGTACACTTGGCAAGAATGGTAATCCCTCTCTCTCTTTCAAGCGGATTAGAATCTAAAACCATCTCCTGCGCCCCGTCGATTTTGACGTCAAACTGCCCGGAAAATTTTAAAAGCGAATCAACAATAGTAGTTTTACCGTGGTCAACATGCGCTATAATCGCTACGTTTCTTACATCATCTCTTTTCATACATTAAAATGAGCGCCCCTCACAAACCGGAGCGCATTCCTTTTATAAAATTTTATGTATTATAGCATTTTTTTTGTTTTATTTGGTTCGGCGGGCCACACATGCTATATTTTATTTGTCATTTTAATAAAAATTGGGTCGTAATTATATACAATAATAAATTGTTAGATGTAATTTTATCATGAGGAAAAATAATATGGAAAATATAATTGGAAAGTTAGTTGAAGAGATAAAGGAACATTTTAAGTCAAAGGGAAAATATTTTAAAATTTTTTCAGAGCAACGTACAAGGATAGAGGATTGGTTTCGAGGCGAGCTCTTATTCATTTTTGATAAACTAAAACAAGAAATAGATAAATTTAAATGCGAATATTCAGAATGTTTTGATGGTGATGATAGATGGAAATCCGTAGATTTATTTTTTGAACAGAATAAGACTAAAGAAAAGTATTTAATAGAATTAAAAGCATTGTTGATAGGTAAGGATAGAAAAGATAACAAGAGAACTTTGGGTTTTTATAAAACAGGAATTTCAAATGATTTAATAAAGCTGGAAAAATTAAAAGATTATAAAAGATACATGTTAGCGTTTGTATATCCGGGCTGTACTGAAGAAGACATAAAAAAAGACATAGAAAAAATAATCAAGAATTTAAAAAGTAAACTAAAACCATATTTAAAAGACAAAGAAAAATTCTATTTGTATGAAGAAATAGGAAATATATCTGAAGAAACAGAAAAGGCATCTCTTTTAGTATTGGAAATAAAATAAAGAAAGGTTTGTTCATATTATGGCTATTTTATAGTGATTTTCATTGAATTTTGCAGTATTTCTTGCATTGACAGGTTATGAATTACTTTTATACAATATACATTCAAATTTCAAGGGAGTTTTTACATGATCATACTTACTGGCGGGGCCGGGTTTATAGGCAGCTGTTTTTTATGGAAATTGAATCAGGAAGGCATAAAAGACGTTTTGGTGGTTGACCATCTCAATGAAAGCGAAAAATGGAAAAACCTTGTAGGCAAAAAGTACTACGATTATATACAGAAAAGCGATTTTTACAATGCTGTCGTGCACAGACAAGTCCCGAAACCTGACGCCATAGTTCACCTCGGCGCATGCAGTTCGACTACTCTTACCGATGCAAACTACTATATAAAAAACAATTACGAATACTCAAAAGTAATGGCTTTATGGGCTTTTGAGCAGGGAATTCCGTTTATATACGCCTCATCGGCGGCCACCTACGGAGAAGGCGAAGTCGGATATGATGACGACATATCAAAACTTTATTCGCTTTCGCCTTTGAATATGTACGGTTTTTCAAAGCACATGTTCGATCTGTGGCTTTTGAACAACGGCTATATGGACAAAGCGGCAGGCATAAAATACTTCAACGTTTTCGGCCCGAACGAGTATCATAAAGGCGACATGAGAAGCGTGATATGTAAAAACTACGATGAAGTCGCGCAAAAGGGCGTTTTGAAGCTGTTCAAATCTTACAGAAAAGAATATTCTGACGGCGGGCAGAAAAGGGATTTCGTATATGTCAAAGATGTTGTTGACGCAATGTATTTTCTGCTGCAAAATCCGTCAAAAACCGGAATTTTCAATCTCGGCACCGGAAAAGCAAGAACCTGGAACGACATAGCAAAAGCAATGTTTGCCTCTGCCGGAAAAAAAGAAAATATCGAGTACATCGAAATGCCGGATTATCTCAAACCGAAATATCAGTACTTTACCGAAGCCAAAATAGACAATCTGCGCAAAGCCGGATACTCAAAGCCTTTTACGGAGCTTGAAGACTCGGTTAAGGATTATTGCGAATACTTGAAAAATAAAAAATACTTATAACGGCAGTTTGGAGTTTGAAGTGTGGAGTGTGAAGTTGTTGTGTTTCGGGGACATAGTCTCCGAAACTTGTTATAGGTTTTCGCAAGGGACTTTGTCCCTCGCGAAAACTCCTAAACTCCACTCTTCATACTCCTAACTCCAAACTTAATTATGTTAATGGAGCAATGAATAATGGACTTATCAAAATTAATAGATTCTTTTGAAAAGCAGACAATTCTCGTGGTTGGCGACACGATGGTTGATAAATTTATATGGGGGAAAGTTTCCCGCATATCGCCGGAAGCTCCGGTACCGGTAGTCGAAGTCACAAGGGAAACAGAGACTTTGGGCGGAGCCGGAAACGTTGCAAACAACATAACGGCTCTCGGCGGAAAAGCCTATATGATAAGCGCCATCGGAGACGATAATACCGGAAGGATGCTTGTCGGGCTGCTTGAGGACAAAAATATAAATGCCGATTTTATCGTGCGCGATAATAACCGTCCTACCATAATCAAAACGAGAATTATCGCCACTAACCAGCAGGTAGTGAGAGTGGACAGGGAAATAAAGGGCGTTTACGCGCATTCAACCGAACAAAAAATAATAAAAAACATAGAACTTCTTCTGCCAAAAGCAAACGCGGTAATTCTCTCAGATTACGGCAAAGGCGTCGTAAGCCAAAATGTGCTCAAAAAAACCATAGCGCTTGCAAGAAAACATAAAATTCCGGTCTCGGTGGACCCTAAAGTTGAAAACTTCAAAAAATACAAGAAAGTGACGACCATTACCCCGAACACCAAGGAAGCTATAGAGGGCATGGCTGCCGTAAACATAAATACCGAAGAAGACATAAGAAATCTCGGAAAGAAAATACTTAAAACGCTCAACTCGGATTCCGTGCTTATAACGCGCGGCGAGATGGGTATGACGCTTGTGCAGCCCGATAAAATTACGACAATTCCCACAAGAGCTAAAGAAGTTTACGACGTCACCGGAGCCGGAGATACGGTAATATCGACGATGACGCTCGCTCTTGCGGCAAAGGCCGACTTTGTAACCGCTGCGGAAATCGCCAACTTCGCCGCCGGCATAGTCGTAGGAAAGCTTGGAACCGCGACGGCGTCGCCGCAAGAGCTTAAACAAACAATAACGGAGTTTTACGCGAAATGAAGACGGCAGTCATAATACCGGCAAGATATGCGTCAACCAGATTCCCGGGCAAGCCTCTTGCCCTTATAAAAGGCAAGCCTCTTATACAGCATGTTCTTGAGCGGGTTTCAAAGTGTAAAAAGATTGACTTTGCCGCCGTGGCTACCGACGACATGCGCATTTGCAATGCCGTAAAAGATATCGGGTATGAAGCTTTTATGACGCCGAACAGCTGCAAAAGCGGAACCGACAGGATAGCTTTTGTCGCAGAAAAATATTTGAAAGATTACGGAATTATCATAAATGTTCAGGGAGACGAGCCGCTGATAGATTATAAGCTTGTGGACAAGCTTGCCGAAGAGCTAAAAAAACACAAAGATTTGGAGTTCATAACGGCGGCGTTCCGGATAAAAAAAGAGGGAGACGTAAAAAATCCGAATATGGTAAAAGTCGTTTTTGACAAAGACGGGTACGCCATATATTTTTCCCGTTCGCTTATTCCGTACAACCGCGATAACGGAAAAGTTAAGTACTACAAACATATCGGCATTTACGGGTATAAAAAAGAGTTTGTAATAGATTTCGCCAAAAGCAAACCGTCGATACTTGAAAAAGCCGAATGCCTTGAGCAGCTAAGGGCTTTGGAAAACGGCAAAAAAATAAAAGTCGTCATAGCGAAAAAAGATTCGATAGGCGTCGATACTCCCGAAGACGCTTTAAAAGTCGGAAGATTACTGTAGTCTGCCGTCATTCTGAAGCGGCAACGCCGCTGAAGAATCTAGACCTCTAGATCCTTCGTCGCTTCGCTCCTCCAGGATGACAAACAAGAGACAGGACAATGCAAAACAAAAAAATCAAAATCGGAAAAAATGTTGTGCTTTCAAACAACGGGCCATTGGCGGTCATTGCCGGGCCGTGCGTCATTGAGAGCGAGAAAAGCGTTCTTGCGCTTGCGGCTAAACTTAAAAAAATAACTTCGGAACTAAAAGTTCCGTTTATCTTCAAAGCTTCGTATGACAAAGCAAACCGCTCTTCCGTTTCTTCCTACAGAGGGCCCGGAATAAAAGAGGGTTTGAAAATTTTGGCAAGGGTGCGCAAAGAGTTAGGCGTGTCGGTTTTGACAGACGTTCACACCGAAGAGCAGGCTCCGGCCGCTGCGGCGGTTGTCGATATGATACAGATTCCGGCTTTTCTTTCAAGGCAGACCGACCTTATAAAAGCCTGCGCCCTTACGGGAAAGCCGCTGAACATAAAAAAAGGACAGTTTATGGCGCCGGAAGATATTTTTAACGTTATAAAAAAAGCCGAAAGTTTCGGCAGCGGCGGCATATCTCTTACGGAAAGGGGCGCTTCTTTCGGCTATCACAATCTGGTAGTCGATTTCAGAGGTCTTGAGATAATGAAGAAGTCGGGATATCCCATAATTTTTGACGCCACCCACAGCGTTCAGCTTCCGGGCGGCGCAGGAAGCAAAAGCGGCGGCAACAGGGAGTTTGTTCTTCCTCTTTCAAAAGCTGCGGCGGCCGTCGGAGTTTCCGCGCTGTTTCTTGAAGTGCACGAAAATCCCAAAAAAGCCCTCTCAGACGGGCCAAACAGCGTTGATCTGAAACTTTTCAGGCAGATTTTAAAGGAAACAAAAGCCATAGACGGAGCAATAAAATGAAAAAAGAAAAGACGGACGCAAGACCAAGAGAAGCCGGTGATGTGAAAATAAGCCAGCCCGCAGTTGAGCCGTGGAAACCGACTTACAGATGGTTTGTCATAGCTGCAAGCTCGATACTTATTTTTCTGGTAATATTTTTCTTTGCGGCAAATACGCTTCTCAAGCCTTATATGAGAGTGCGCCCTTTAGAAGTAACGCCCTGGCTTGCAAAAGGCGATGATGCAAAAAAAGTAAAAGAAGCTCAGGCTCCGGTCTTTGCGGAAAATAAGAACATACAATAACGGCAGATGCGATGATGCAAAGATGCGAGGATGCGAAGCAACGGCAACAAAGCTGTAAATCAATTCCCCTTTGCGGAGGGGTGGCAGGAAACAAAGTTTCCTGACGGTGTGGTTGCCGTAAAAGAAAGCCTATGAAAAACAAAACAAAAATATTTAAAAAAGCCAAGGCAATAAAACTTCTCGCATGCGATGTGGACGGCGTTCTTACGCGCGGCGATATCGTCATCCTCAATGACGGCCAAGAAGTGAAGAGTTGGAACGTCAAAGACGGGCTTGGATACGCCGAACTCAGAGGTATTTTCCCGAGAGTCAAGACCGCATGGATAACGGGCAGAGAGTCGGAGCAGGTTAAAAAGCGCGCCGAAGAGCTGAAAATAGATTATCTCGTTCAGAATTGTTCCGGAAAAAAATCCGCGCTTGATGCCATTTTGGAAGAGACCGGTTTTAAAGCTTCGGAGACCGCGTATATCGGAGACGATATAAACGATATACCGATTTTGTCGCGGGCGGGTTTTTCCGTATGTCCCGCGGATGCTGCGGAAGATGCAAAGAAATATGCAGATTACGTTTCTGCTCTGGGCGGCGGCGAAGGAGTCGTGAGAGAAGTGATAGAAATCATCCTCAAAGCAAAGGGCGAGTGGAAAAAAATTCTGGAAAAGCACAATGCAAAAGGCGATGCGGGGATGCGAAGACGCGTGGATGCGAAGTAACGGCCAATACGGCGTGCGATCGGCAATATAAAATCTCCGGACACAAAAATCATGATAAAAAAAATCAGAAGGAAGATTTACTATTACGCCGCTTTTATCGCGGCAAAAGCGGTTCTTCTCCTTCCGTATAAGTTTTCGGTGAACACTCTGGGAACTTTTTTCGGGCGCATGGCGTACTACTTTGCATGGAGCGCGGTCCGCAAAGCCAAAAGAAATCTCAGAAGAAGTTTTCCTGAGAAATCGAGAAAAGAGATAAGCAGAATTGCGAAAAACATCTTTATAAACCAGGGGAAAAACTTTTTTGAGCTTGCCAATTTTCCCAGAATGGACGCGGCGTTTATAAAAAGCATCTCAAGCATAGAGAATCAGCACTTGATAAGGGACGGAATAAAGAAAGGCAAAGGGATACTTTTTGTAAGCGCCCATACGGGAAATTGGGAGATTGCGGCGGCGGCTGTCGCCGATTTCGGCGCTCCCGTAAACGTTGTGGCGAAAAAAATATACATAAAAGAACTCAACGACATGCTCGTAGGATACAGAAACGGCAAAAACGTGAACGTGATTTTAAGAGACGCTCCGGATACCGCCAGAAAGCTGCTTAAGGCTCTGAAGAAAGGCGAGATAATCGCGATGCTCATAGATCAGGATACTAATATTCCGGGCGTATTCGTGAATTTTTTCGGAAGACAGGCATGGACGCCTTCAGGGCTTGCCGTGATGGCTCTTCGTACCGGCGCGGAAGTTCTTGTAGGAATAGACCAAAGAATAGGAAGCCTCGGACACAAAACGGTTGTGCGCGGTCCGGTCACAATAGAGCCGTCCGGAGATTTTGACAAAGACGTGCTTGCTCTTACGCAGAAAGCCACCGACATGCTTGAAGAGCAGATAAGGCAGAATCCTGACCAATGGGTCTGGTTTCACGAGAGATGGAAAACGCAAAAAACGACAGGTAATAATTAAGAATTAATAATGAAAAATGCAGGTGTGCGGCACTGCCGCACTTGTTATCAGGGACTTTGCCGCTAAAATTATTAATTATTCATTATTAATTTTTAATTCTCAGAGGTTTTGATGCGCGGTCAAAAATATAAAATCATCTTGTTTGTTTGCGCGGCGTTGCTTTCAGCCGGAGCGTCGTCTTGCAAGACCGAAAAAACCGTTGTGGAAGAAGCTCCGCCTATGTCTGAGCAGGCTATTGAGAAGTTTACGGTAACCGAGACTGAGTTTGGGAAACTGAAAATGGTTTTGGAATCCGAATCAGCGGTCATAAACGAAGAGCAAAAAAGAGCTTATCTGAAGCTGCCGAGGGTGAAGTTTTACCGGGACGGAAATTATGTTTCGACTCTGGTCACGGAAAGCGCAGAGATAAATCTTGAAACTTACGACGTCAGCGGAAAAGGAAAGTGCACGGTTGACACGGCAAACAACGAGCATCTGCAGACTACGGACCTTCAGTACAATGCGAAGAAAAATATGGTCTATAGCAAAAACGACGTGAAAATGACCAGAAACGGCGAGACCGTTTACGGAAAAAGCTTTGAGGCGGACACGAAACTTGAAAAAATCGTTATCAAAAAACAGAGAGTCGTACTTGATAAAAACGCTTAGCGCCGTCATTGCGAGCAGCCTGTCCTGCGCGAAGTCGCAGGATGGCAATCTAGACTATAAAAATGTTGTTTCTGTTCGCTTTCTGGATTGCTTCGGCAAGACTTCGTCTTTCCTCGCAATGACGACAACAGCTTTTATTATATTGTTTATTGTTTTTGCTCTTTCATATGCCGAAAATTTATCCGGCAAGACCGTAATAACCGGAGAAGAGATGATTGTAACTGACAAGGGAAATAAGACCGTTTCAAA
>WQUP01000166.1 GCA_009782015.1 Endomicrobiia bacterium
GCGCTATGCGCGAAAGCCTGACGCGTTTGCCGTTCATATTTGCGACGTAAAGTTCGTTAAAAAGCTTGGTGATATCCCTTTGGTTTTCCTTCAGCTGAACCCTGATATCGTACTCAAGCCCGTTTGCCCTAAACACCGCCGGAGTATTTCCCTCAACCATTGCTCTCAGCTCTGCGCCGGCCGTCACCGTGTTTACCCCGAACGCTTTTGCTTTTACGGGATCTATGTCTATCTGAAGTTCAGGCTTTCCGGATCTGTAATTCGTGTTCAAATCGACAAGGCCCGGGACTTCTCTGAGTTTGGGCATAAGCTGTTCGGCAAGAGAAGAAAGCTGCCTGGTCTCCTTGCCGTAAAGAAGCAGCGAAAATGGCTTTCGCCCGCCGTCGAAACCTCCTGCTTCGTTGAGCGAAACTATCGTCGAAGGCTCAAGTTCCGCCGCGAGTTTATTTCTGACAGCCGTTTTAACGTCTTCCGTGGTTTTTGTCCTTTGCCTGTCGGAAACGAGACGCACATATATGTCGGCTACGTTGAGCTCTCTGTTGCTGTTTCCTATGGCTACCACGGCAAACTCTGCTTCGGGCATTCCCATGAGTATGTCTTCTATTTTCAGGCAGACGGAATCCGTTTTAGCAAGCGACGCGCCGGGATCGGTTTCCACCGCTATCCTGAACTCTCCGGATTCCGACGTCGGCAAAAAGTTCTGCGGAATTTTCTTTATAAGAAGAAGCGACAAGGCGAATATTATGAGCGTGATAAACAAAACTTTCTTTTTGTTTGCGAGAATAATCCTGATGATTTTCTCATATATAACCACCGTTTTATCGTAAACTTTGTCAAACCATACGACTGTCAAAAGCCTAAAAAACCCGCTTATGCCAAGCGCCGCGCGTTTTATAAAGCCTGCATCCTGCGGCTGCCACCCTTCTTTTTTATGCGACGGAATTATGTATGCCGAAAGCATAGGCGCTATTGTAAGAGCGTCAAGCACGGATATAAACATCGCAAAAACCACCGTCAAACCGAACTCTTTAAAAAACTGCCCTATTATTCCGCTCAAAAAACCTACCGGCAAAAACACGGCGATTACGGAACTTGTAGTTGCGACGACCGCAAGAGCGACCTCGTCCGTGCCTTTCTGCGCCGCGGTGTCCGGTTCTTCGCCTTCTTCGTAATGCCTGTATATGTTTTCGCGCACGACTATCGCATCGTCTATCAAAAGCCCGACGGCAAGCGAAAGCGACATGAGCGATATTATGTTTATGCTGAAATTGAATATGTACATGAAGATAAACGCGCCTATCAAACTGTTAGGAAGAGCAAGCGCCGTGATAAAAGTCGAGCGCCAGCTGGCGAGAAAGAAGTACACGACTATTACAGCTAGAAATATTCCCTCAAAAATGGTGTTTCTCACGTCGGTAATATTGTCTCTTATGACTTTTGCATTATCGCTGACTACGGTAAGCCAGGGATTTCCTTCGGTGCCTTTGTATCTCTCGTTAAGCTCTTTTACTTTGCGTATTACGCCGTTTGAAATTTTAACCTCGTTGGCTTTAGACTGCTTGTATATCCTGAAAAGAAAAGACTGTTCCCTGACGGGCTTGCCGTCCTCGCGGAAATTTATTCTTCCTTTCGTAAATCTTTCTGTCGTCATGTCTTCGATCGTGGCGACGTCTCCTACGGACACGGGAACGTCGTTGCCCTGAAAGTTGATTATGACATGCCTTATGTCCTGAACATTGCGATATTCGCCCATAGAGCGAAAAGCAACGTCGGTGTCTCCTATGGATATTCTGCCTACGGGAATATTTAGGCTATTGTTCTGTATGCTTTGGGAAACCGCCGATAAGGTGATATCGAACTGCTGAAGTTTTTTGAGGTCTGCCGCGGCGCGTATTTCGCGCCGGGCTCCGCCGGCCATCCATATTGTCGAAATGCCGTCAACCCTTAAAAGTTCTTTGCGGTAATTTTCGTCCGCAAAGTCATAGAGGTCTTTGGGGTTAAGCTGCGCTTTAAGGCTTACGGTCATTATGGGCTGTGATTCCGGGTCGAGCTTTAAAATCACCGGCTCTTCTATGTCGTCGGGAAAACCTCTTCTTATCGCAGCTATCTTGTCTTTCACTTCCTGAAGCGCGACTTCCGGATTTTTTGAGAGTTCAAACTCCGCATAAGTCGTAGAGTATCCATCCTGACTTATCGAAGTTATATGCTTAAGCCCGGATATCGCGCTCATCGCGTTTTCAACCCTGCGGCTAACGCGGTTTTCTATTTCTTCAGGCCCCGCGCCGGGATACTGTATCGTCACCTGAACAAAAGGATATTCAACGTCGGGAAACATCCTTATCTGCATTCTCGACATGAAGATAAGGCCTATGATTATCATCGCCGCAAGAATAGAAAACACAAAAGTGGGACGCTTAATCGCAAGACTTGCTAAATTCATCAAAACCTCTTTTAACTACAGAGTGAAGAGTGAGGAGTGGAGAGTGAAGATACGACAAAGATTTTTTTGTTATTGCGAGGGAACGAAGTTCCAAAAGCAATCCGGCGTAGTTGTATTATCTTCACTCCTCACTCTCCACTCTTCACTCTGCCGTTTTAAAGATTATACAATTTCCCGCGCTTTAAAAACATTGCGCAAATATGTATATTATGCGAAATGAAAACGATAATCCTGCTCACCATCTCAAACATCTTTATGACAATAGCCTGGTACGGCCATCTGAAATACAGAAACCAGCCGCTTTTTAAAGTCATCATAATCGCGTGGCTCATAGCTTTTGTCGAGTACTGCTTTCAGGTGCCGGCAAACAGAATAGGCTACGAACATTTTACCGGAGCGCAGCTGAAAACCATACAGGAAGTAATAACTCTGGTTGTTTTCGCGGTATTTTCCGTGGTTTACCTTAAAGAAAGCTTTAAATGGAATTATCTGGTAGGCTTCTCGCTCATAGTCATTGCGGTATTTTTTGTGTTTCACAAGTGGAATTGACACGCTTTGTCGTGTCATCCCCGAAATCATTAATCGGGGATCCATTTTGTTGTTATTTTAGAGGCTGCTGTTTATCTTTCTAACGACAGATGCTGAAACAAGTTCAGCATGACGTATAAAAAGCAAGAAATGCCGGCGCTTATAATAAGCGCCGGCATTTCTTTTATTTATCTTCGTTTTAATTCTTCAAAATAGCTTTCAAATCCGCTTCCGGTGTGGTTATGGGTTTCAGCGCAAACTTTTCTACCAAAACGTTTAAAACGTTTGACGAGAAAAATTCCGGCAGCGAAGGGCCTACATAAATATTTTTAATGCCGAGCGACAGCAAGGTCAAAAGAATACATACCGCTTTCTGCTCGTACCATGAAAGAACGAGCGTCAAAGGCAGGTCGTTCACGCCGCAGTTAAACGCTTTTGAAAGAGCTACTGCAACCTCTATCGCGCTGTACGCGTCATTGCACTGCCCCATGTCCATTATGCGCGGCAGGCCGCCAATCTCGCCGATGTCCAAATCGTTAAAACGGAACTTTCCGCAGGCAAGAGTCAAAATGACCGTGTCTTTCGGCGTCTGTTTTACAAAGTCCGTGTAATAGTTTCTTCCGGGTTTTGCGCCGTCGCAGCCGCCAACGAGGAAGAAGTGCTTTATCGCGCCGGCTTTTACCGCGTCTATGACCTTATCGGCGACGGACAAAACCGTGTTTCTTGCAAAGCCGGTAGTCAAAGAGTGCCCGCCGTTTATTCCGGACATTTTTTTGTCTTCTTTATATCCGCCGAGCTTCAACGATGTTTCTATAATTTCTGAAAAATCTTTGCTGCCGTCTGCGCCGCTTTTAATGTGCCTTAATCCCGGAAAACCTACGACGGAAGTCGTAAAAATATTGTTTTTGTAATTTTCTTTCGGAGGCATCAGGCAGTTTGTCGTAAAAAGAACCGGAGCGGGAATATCGACGAACTCTTTCTGCTGGTTCTGCCACGCAGTGCCGAAATTTCCTTTCAGATGTTTGTATTGTTTAAGCTTCGGATAAGCGTGGGCAGGAAGCATTTCGCTGTGCGTGTATATGTTTATTCCTTTGCCTTGCGTCTGTTTTAAAAGCATTTCCAAATCTTTTAAATCGTGTCCGGATATGACTATAAAAGGGCCTTTTT
>WQUP01000167.1 GCA_009782015.1 Endomicrobiia bacterium
TTTTTCTTGATTAGTAGTTTTTGTGGCTATGATTGTGTCGCCTTTTTCGTCTATATATGTATATTCATCGGTTTTAAAAAAATTGTTGTCTGAAACGGTCAGCTCTGTTTTGCCGTCGTCGCCGGGATTTAAAGAAACGCTGGAATTGCTGAAGAACAGCCTTTTGCCGTTAACGTCCCTGAAAAGAATATGCGCCTGCTTCAAAGACTCCGCATCAATAGTATTTGAGTCAAAAGACGCCACGGGCTTGCCTTTATCGTCGTTAAATTCTATTTTTCCTCCGAAGAAAGCCCTTACAGGTGATATGTTCCCCAGCTTTGCTTTGACTTCTTTGCTGATATTGCCGTTATTTGCGTTATTTACGCTGTTTATTATCTCCCTTCTGTCTGCGCCTCTTCTGTCATAATAGTCGCCATATACCTGCTGGAGATAAATTATCTTTCCGCCCATGTTATATTTGTGAATCACAATTGATTTGGTGCCGGCTTTGCCGATAATCGAAGTTACGTCCTTATTGCCGCTTATATCGTTGATGTTAAAAACATAGTTTTTGTATATTGTTTTTCCGTCGGGCATAGATTCGGCATTTTCGTCTATATAGTACAGCGAACTTGCAAAAACTCCGTAATCTTTGTCCGCTTTGTGCTCTTTTCTGATATCCTGCCTGTACGTCGCGCCTTTATACTGCACATAAGCAGACACGTAATCGACTTTGAAATTATCGCTTTCAGCGTCATTAATTTCATTGAATTTTTTCTTGCTTATGTTGTCTTTATACTCTTGCAACGTTATTTCTTTTTTAGAGTCGCTAGGAACCAGATGCTTTTCACTGTACACTACTATCAATTCGCCTCTATCGTTTATCCTTATTCCGTCAGCGGTTACGATTACTTTTTCTTTTACAATATCAACTCCGTCTTTGTTCTTACCGGGGACAGGATATTCGTCATACGAATCTTTCACTAAATCCCAAATCTTCTTCAAATCTTCTTCTTTATTGTAAGTTTTGTTGACGTTATCCGATGAAACAGACTGCGCCTCAGTTGCCGCAGATGCAGTTTGGCCGGATGCGGAAGCAGTTGTGCCGGCTGTTCCCTTACCAATGAAATGAGCGTATATAAATGACAGTACGGACGCAATAAACGAGGGAGATATCGATATCATCATTAATCTTGGAGATGAGCCCATCAAAATAGGCGCGGATGCCCGGGTTTGCATAACAGCCTGTGCAACGGGAGATGCGGATGCCGCCTGCTGTTGGTTATTTTGATTAAACTGCTGAAGCTGTCTGTTCAGAGTGTTCTGCATTCTCTGAATCGACTGCTGCTGCGGAGTCTGGTTCTGCTGCTGTTGCCCCTGTGAACTCTGAGTCTGCGGCTGCATTTGCTGCTGTTGTTGCCCCTGCGGCTGGTTATTTTGATTAAACTGCTGAAGCTGCCTGTTCAGATTATTCTGCATTCTCTGAATCGCCCGTTGCTGCGGAGTAGTGCTCTGCTGCTGCGGAGTCTGTCTTTGCGGCTGGTTCTGAGGCTGCCACTGCGGCTGCCCCCAATCCTGCCTGAAAGCCCCGTCCGCACCATGCGATCTCGCATAAGCATTATTTGCCTCATTCTGAGCGGCTGTTTTGATAGCATCCGGCGAAGACGTGTACGGGCCTTTGGGATAAATTTTAACCGGCTTATCAAACGTTATGCCGTCATATCCTGCTACCATCCAGTACAGATTTTGGTTGTTGTCATAATAGTTGTAATTGTAACTCGTTTTATTGTAAATCTCTTGCGGATAAGCGGGATTTGCATCCGGATTTGCCAAAATTTTTACACCGGCATTCACACACTCTTCTCTGAGTTTCCTAAAAGCTTGCATATCGGCTCTGGCTTTGTTAATGTCAACGAGAACCGTTTTGCCGTCTTCCTTCTTTACGGGATTTATCAGGTACTCTACCCCGTCGTCTCCGGTTATCTTCCAAAACAAGACTTCCTCGAGATGTATATTCTGGTTAGCTATTTGCTTTCCATTCATATCCGTCACAGTCCTGTTTCCAGACTTATCAACGGAAACGTTGTATTCTTTTCCGTCTTTATCGAAATACCTATACACCTTCCTGTCTTCGGTTATGCCGTTCTGTTTTTCCAAAGCTGCCAGCTTTGGAGCCATATCCAATTTAACGGCAAATTGATTCAGGGCATTTTCTAAAATTGCGGCATTGTTACTCTTGATCTCTTTATCGTCTTTACCGCCGTAGGCTTTTTCATCATTGTAGTAGCTGCCTATAGAATTTAAAGCTCCGTCTTTTACGGGGATATCGGCTATAAACTTCCCGTGTCTATCTCTTACCGCAATAATTTGCACACTTTCAAGCATTCCCATTTTTTTGTTGAGCGTATATTCGCTTGATTTAGGCTCGAAATCGTATTGCGGATATTTTGCTTTAAGCGCGTCAACGAGCTGATAGGTTCTTATAGCATCTACAAAATCTTTTCTGATAACGTCTTTTGTCTTGAGTTCGTTTATCGGTATAGCTTCCGGTTTATCTCCGAGCTTTGCTACTGGTTGCTCTACATACGGATAAAAAATCGCAGGTTTTGCATCCTTATTGCTGTATTGCGGATGAGATATCTGCCATTCAAGGATGGAATCAACATTGTTGCGTGACACTTCTATATTGCGGTTGTCTTTAAGCACATATTTATGCCGGCCGTTTTCCAAGATTCTGATTACCTTTACCTCTTTGCCGTTTTTGTCTTTCACAACTTTGCCGCTTTCATCTTTCATAACAAGGTTAGGAGTGCCGTCGGCAGGATCGGGTATTGTAAATCCAAATTCATTTATCATCTCAAGACGAAGTTGTTCCAGCCCCAATGCTCGATCTATTTTTTCCCAGTCAACCGGCTGGCCGTCAATATTATAGCTGGGTATGTTGGCGGTTACAGGCTGCTTGTTGACAGTTGCTCCGTCTTTGCGGTAAACCGTCAATCTGTCAAACCCTTGTTCGTCTTTGCTTTTAATTACGGTATAGCCTTTTTTGGCTCCTGACTTTACTATTTGTTCGACTCTAAAGGCCGTATCAGCTAAATCTTTGCTTATAAATTTGTCCGTATGCGTATCTGTAATTCTATTAGGATCCACGGCAGGCACATCAAGCGCCATCGGCGTGCCGTCTTCATTTTTGTAATCGCTGTGAGTCACGTTCCACCAGAGATTGTTTCCGGTGTTTGCTTCGTTGCGCTTTAAGTACTCTACAATCGAAAAACCCTCGCTTACAAGGTCATCGGTGCGCTGGCGTAACACTAAAGCGTCGCTTAAGACTTGGACCGCTCCGTCTTCTCCATTTTTGTCTTTTAGGGTTTTGTTGTCGTCTTTGAGAAGCGACGAGAAAGGTATGGTCGCAACCGCATTGTTGGGTTTTTCGCCTTTAAATCCGGCTTTTGCATTTGCCATCCATGTTTTTTTGACTTCTATATTGCTGCCGCGCTGCTCTACGCTGATGCCTTCTTTGCGGGCTTCTTGTTTAATCTTTTCAAATTTCGGAGCGTTTTCCGCGTCTTGTTTAATCTGGTCAAGCGTTTTCACATGCACGCGGTTATACTTGTCCAATTGTCCGGCTTTGGCAGGCAGAGCGTCTTCCATAGGATTGATAAGGTAGCCGTTTATTCTCCACATCAAATTGCCTCTATCGAACTCTACGGCAACATTCGGATATTCGGCTTTTACCTGAGTTTCAAGATTTTTAAGCTCGCCGGCGTTGAGCATCGCAAGAAGCAGTTCATCCATGCTCATTTCCGTGCCGTCCGATTTGTACAGATTTACATCCACTTCATACAGCCCATCGCCGCCTTTTGTGCCGGCAAACTTATTGGTGGCTTTGTCGTAAAAGAATTGGAAGGAGCCGTCAGCTTTATATTTTTTCGTTTTTTCGTCAAACACACGTCCGCCGTCGGATATATGCAGCGATATGTTTTTCAATTCCGGATATTTATCTTTATTTTTTGAATCGTTAGCCGCAATCTGCAGCCTTCCGGCAATGATAGCGGCTTTGAGTTCCTCCGGCGTCATAGGTCTGTACTTGTAG
>WQUP01000168.1 GCA_009782015.1 Endomicrobiia bacterium
TTCGCCGCGTTTCCGATACCTTTTCCTATCTTGCCTACGACGGTGTTTTTCGCACCCCTGACATTCTTCATGTCAGTCACGCTCATCTTTGTCCCTGCTGTCGATATCGCTTTGGAATCCGTAATTACTTTTACCTGCCCGTTTTGATCCGCTACCTTCGTATATCCCGCCACGCTTTGTCCGTCAGTCGTCTTCGCAGTCCCGCCGCTTATCAGCTTGTTAAACTCTCCCGTACTGTATGTCAGCGCTTTGCCGTTGTTCTTGTTCGGGTCTATTACGCTCATCGTGCCGTCTTCGTTTTTCATCACGGTTACATAATGGTTGCCGTCTACCCACAATATCGCTTTGTCTCCGGCTTTCAGCGAGCCTGCCAAATCTTTTGCGTTTACGGCATACCCGGCTGAATCTTTCCCGTATGAATGCAATACCTCGTTCATAGCATTCATGCTGGTGCTAAGCTGCCCGCCCTGTACGCTTTCTGAGGTAAGATTTCCGGTAGCTAGCTCAACGCTCAACGCTTGTAGCGCTAATAAACCTTCGCTTACCGCTCCGCCCAAATCCGTAAACAGCGCGCTTGACGCGCAGTTTAATATGCTCCCGCCCTTTGCCAAATAGTCCTTTAATAACGCCATCTCCTGATTAAACGTCGTCCCTTCAGGCAGCCCTTTTTCCGCATCCACTTTCTTTGCTTCTTCTTTCGCTTTATCCAGTGACGCTATTGCTTCATCCCTGCTTACTCCCGTCTGATCCATTATCGCCTGTACCATCGCAGGATCATATTCATCGCCGCTCTTGTTCCCCGCTTCTGCGTCCTTCTTTTCTCCCGATTCCGCATTTTCCGCCGATTCCGCTTTCGCTATCACAGCATTAAGTTTCGCGGCTATTGCTTTGCCTATCGTTTTTCCAAACAAGCCTTTCATGTTCGCATATTTGTTCGCTATCGCCTTTAACTCCTGTATCGAGCCAGCTTTCGCTATCAATGCCCTTTCTTTTGCCGTCAGCGACATGCTTGAAAAACCTAATGCCGCTACAAGACGGGCTCCGACCCCTTTAACCCCTTTGCCGTCTATCGCCTTTAGCATTTCTCCCTTCGCCTGCGCTAATACAAGCTCTTTTCCTTTGCTCAGCATAAAACCTTTGCCTTTGTTTTCTTCTTTATTTGTAACCGACAAAAGCAATGCCTTAAACAGAATGCCTTTTTCTTTAATATTGCCTATTGCCGTTTCTAACTCGTCTATATTTTTGGCGTTTCCTATCGCCTTCTTGTCTTCACCGCTTAAATTCATCTTGTCGGCAATTTTTGTCGCTTTCGATTTCGCGTCATTGAAAACCGTCTCTTCACCGCTTGCAGATATCGCTTCCGGGGCAACGCCGTCTAATCTTCCGGCAGTTTCGCCGGCAGACTGCGCTTTGGTGTTTTTATTTATTCCGCTGTCCTGAACTTTTTCCGCTCCCTGCGCTGATGATGTGCCCGTATCCGCCACGTTTTCTTCCAAGAGATTTTTTGAACTGAGAAACTCAACCGCCGCGTCCCAGCCGCTGACCGCGATTATTTTTCTTATTTCCGCGTCGATTCCCGTATCTTTATATTTCATTTCTCTTTCTATTACATTGCCGTTTTCGTCAACGCCTTTCTGGGTGATTGTTCCGGAATCCACGGTTATGCCTATGCTTGCAAGTTTTGCCGTATATCCGGTATCCCTGATTCTGTCGGCCAAGTCGCCGGAAAAACTTTCGGCTAATTTCAGCATTGCGTTTAATACATCGTCGCCCTCTTTGGCGATATCTTGCAGAGTTTCCTTGTATTTATCGAGGGATGTTTTATTATCCTTCGCATTCACCACAGCTTGAGTAGGATCATATGCTTTTATCCGATCGATTGTAGCGCTTACCGTTTCTATAAAATATTTATTCATTCCGCTCTGTTTTTCTTCTATCTTTGAAACGACGTATTCGTTTCTCTGCTTTTTGGCGGCAGCGCCTTCGGGCGTATTGCCGTAAACCTTGTCATACATTTTATTTAACTCTTCCGTCACAACAGCCAAAGCGGCAAGCGAATTTACATAACGCGCTATCTCTCCGGAAGAAATAAAATAATTTGAAGAGCCATTACCTTGTCCCTGCAACCCTGATTGTCCTTCCAGTTCCTTTTGTCCTATTAAAATCTCTTTTCCCTTAGGAGACATAAATGAATTTTCAATGGCGGATACAACATAATCCTGCTGAGCGCATATTATATTTTCTATAATTTTTTTAGATTCTTTAACGTCAGCTTCGGACACCTCGTATCCCGCCGCGCGTTTTTTGTCGTTCAAAGCGTCTATTCTGGCGCTTAAAGCTTTAGCTTTGTTCAATATATTCCCTCTGCCTTCATTAACTCCCGAAACTATCTGAGCATATTGGCCGATAGTTATATTGCCGGCCATAAAATCGTCAAAAGCTTTATTTGCTTTTTGCGTACCGCTGTCGTAGTATCTGGCAAGCGTTGTCAGAGCCGCCGATTCTATTTTTATTCTGGATTCTTCGATAAGTATTCCCGCGTCTGTTCTTTCCTTGTCGGTTTTACACGCCGCTAAAAACGCTGCTTCGGCCTTGTCGAGCGCTTCGTAAGCTTTTTTAAGCCTGTCCTCCGAATAAGGCTGTCCGTTTGAAGAGATTGGCAAAGCGGCGTTTAAAGCGTCTCTCTGGGCAGCTTCAAGATTAGCCTTTGCTTTATCATAGGGGCTCTTTTTGCTTCCTCTGCCGAACAAACCGCCTACCCAATCAAAAAATTGTCCTATGCCGGAGGCAATGCTTTTGCCTCCTTTTATTCCAATTTCCATACTTTCGGTAAATGATTGTTCAATGCTTTCTTTTCCGGCTTTTATAACTCCTTGGGAAGACGTAAGGACCTCTAGTTTTCCGAATTCTACAGAATTTGCGCTGTATGCACCATAATGTCCTGTGTCCACATCATTACCGTCTTTATCTACTGCTTTGCCGCCGCTAAGCAATGTTTTTAAACCTTCAGGCGTATATACTACCGGCTTGCCCTCATTTTCAAGATTATCCGTAACTATAAATACTTCTTTCCCTGTTTCTTCATCTATTTCTTTTGAAATTTTTATTGCGTGATGATTTGTTTTATTATTATTGTCATTCTTAACTTTCACATCGACTATCGCGCTTTCCCCGGGTTTTAAAGAAGCCATAAAATCGTCAAGAGAGATTGAAACTATCCTTGCATCAATGCCGTACGACTGCAACACTTTTTTTGCCGCATTAAAAGTTGTATTAAGCATTTTCCAAGGTACATAGACTCCGTCTTTATCTACATATCCTGCATTATCTACAAAACTGCCATGCGGTCTTGTCGATATGTCTATCAAAAACGACTGGAATGCAAGAAGTCCCTTATTTGTTATGCCAAGCGTAGCGGACATGGATTCAACAACGCAGCTTATTATCGAACCGCCTGCGGAAAATAAATCTTCCAAAACCTTTATCGCCCTGTTAAACGTATTATTGTCAAGGCCGTCTAAAGCTCCCTGAAGTTCATCCCGTGTCATCCCCGTCTGCTTTTCCAATTCATCAAGAACTTTATCATAGCGTTCGCCTTCGATTCTTTTTTCCTGCCCTTTAATTTCCTGCCATAGTCCTTTAAACAATCCGGCTATCGCCCCTATGGCTGTTGCCCAAACATTTATATATTCGGAAAGCCCTGGAACTTTTCCCAATTCCTTCCAACACCACTTCGCCGCATTTTTTACTCCTTTCCATGCCCACTTCGCCGCGTTTCCGATACCTTTTCCTATTTTGCCTACTACGGTATTCTTGGCTCCCCTGATATTCTTCATATCGGTTATGCCGATCTTGATTCCTCTCTCTGCAACTCCCTTCGAATCCGTTATCACTTTCATCTGACCGTTTGCGTCCGTTACTTTTGCGTATCCCTGCACGTTTTGGCCGTTTGTCGTTGTCGCCGTCACGCCGCTCATCAGCTTCTTGAACTCTTCTCCGCTGTACGTTAGAGCCTTGCCGTTATTCTTGTTCGGATCCAGAACGCTCAGCGTTCCGTCTTCAT
>WQUP01000169.1 GCA_009782015.1 Endomicrobiia bacterium
AATTTGAAAAAGCTCAAATGCAGAAAGACGTCGATTACCTTGCGGATCTTATAAAATACAGCAAGCAGCCAAGCCTTAAAATAAAAATAATTGAACTTTTAGATTCGATTTTAAATCCCGGCGAAAACAACATAACAAATCAGCTTATCGATAAAAAAATCGGACAACCTTTTTATAAAAGCCTATGGATGATACCTGTGGCTATGCTCCTAACCGCTTTATTTTTGATTCCGGCTTCTTCTCCTTTTGCTTTTCTTGGTTTAGAGGCATTTGGAATATTTATTACCGGTACTCCTGCCTATTTAGCAGGGGTTATATCTCTTGTTTTTCTTGGAAAGTATTTTTGGCAAAAAGTCAATCAGGACGCAGATTTAAGCCCTAAACCTTTGCTTGCAAACTCCTTTATCTTTTTTGGCGCAGGTTTGGCAACGTTTATTTATCACGGTTATTTTAGATTCCTTGAATACGGCCATACGCAGGATTTTTTCACTCCGGCAGTTTTTGCCGCGTGTTATTATGATGCTATAACGCGTATTAGGGATTTTTTATTTACGGGACACCGCAATCTCATAAGAGGAATCCACAGGTCTGCGCTAAATATTAAAAATGCCGTGATTATAGCAGTAACCGGCATGGCTTACGGGACAGGCGAGGAAATAGCGCAGTTTTTTCATTGGTCAACTGTATCTGAGTATCGAAAAGTGGATGGGAGTTTCGACTCTATTGATTTGTGGGCTTCTGCTTTAGGAACTGCCGCAGTTTTATGGGTTATAAGAGACTATTACAAAAACAAACGCTTTAGTAATCTGTCTTTAGTAATGGATTTCATAGAACAAAAAACATTGGGATTTGGGGTTTTAAAATTACCAGACGATGTCTCAGAATTAGAAGACAATGACAATGATAAGCGGTCATTGTCCGATGAAGACATAATTATAATGAAACACGTAATCTACAGAGAAACTCGCAGAAAAGATATCAGAGAAGATATTTTTAAGGACTACAACAATACTCTGGAAAAAATGCTTGAAACCGTAAAAGAATACAAATACGGAAATGGAAAACTTACAAAAAAAGATGTCAGAAACAAATTTTCTGAACTTAAAAACGAGCTAAAACGTCGTATGACATCCGGCAAAAGGGACAGAGGTATTGACCACTCCTTACAACAACAGTCCGGCGCAAGTCTTGAACTTCCCGCAACGAAAGCCAGAGCCGACAGGCTCGGCTTAACTGGCTTTTGGCGCAACTTATTTGTAGGGCACAAAGAATTCTTTCCTTCGCTTTCGAAAGGTTTCAGAGCGGAGCACGTTCGTTCAACGCCGGAAAACGAAAAATGGAGAAAAGGCGGCAACATAGCGATAAAAACAGCCGCTGCCATCGGCGCGGTTCTCGGCGGCTTTGCCGCTGTGTTTTATTTGATACCTCTAATGGCTCCGCTGGTTCCATTCGTATGGTTTCCCGCTTTAATAGCCGCAAAGCAACTGACAATCGTTATGTTTACCCTTGCCGGAGCATACCTTCTTAACGTCCCAACCCACGCAATCTATAATTCAATCGCTCCGAAAGGCGCGGAGCTTAAGCTGCCGGAGACTGTTTCGCAAATCAGCCGGCCGGCTTTATTGCTTCCGGTTGGGTCTGACGGATTGACAACAGGCGATATCGAAAAAGCGCTGAAATATTCGTCCGGCGAGCTTAAAACCACGCTTATAGAAGAAAAGTTAGAAGGTGTTGCAAAAGAAGATGTAACATACGTCGAAGAAGAACTTCCGAAAGAACTTCAGAATGAATTGCTTCTGGAAGGCGCTCAAGCGCTGCTTGACGGAAGCGTCTATATAGCGGTTCCCGTAGGCGGAGCAGGTTCAGGGATGAGCAGGCAGCTGATGCCTCAGGATGTAAAAGACATGTTAAACGGAAGAGATATTCTTTCGAAAGCGGCAGTTCCCGTAGGGAAGTATAAAGGCAAGCCTGTAACTTACATGGATCTCTTTGCCGGCGGAGCAGCCAAACTTATACTTGAAATAGACCGCGCGGCGAAAAAAGCCGGGAAGAAAAGCAACGCTTTAAATAATGTTGTAGCGTATATGGGAAATCCGGAATATGAAGGAGAATTGAAGCGGATATTTGAGGACGTGGATTATTACGGGCTGAACAGAAGTTCCGTAAGATCTTTTATCCAGCCGTTAGGAATAAAATTTGCCGCGATACCCGAAGAAGTAAGAAAAATGAAGCAGAAAGACGGATTCACGTCGGAGAAAGACAAAGACGAATATTACGCAAGGCTTGCCTATGCAGCCGACAGGAGAGCGAGAGTTTTAAGCGGAGATGACCGCGCCGCTGTTTTTGAAAATGAAAAGGTTCCTTTAGGCCAGGGAGAGTTTTTTCACAGGCTTATTACAAGCAAAGAGCTTTTGTTTATGTTCGATAACGGCATAAAGTATATTACGTTTAACGGAAAAATAGATAATTGCGCGGCTAAGTTTGACGAAGCTTATCTTAAACTGCTGGGTTTATTCGCGCTGAAGGCGCGCGACGAAGGAGTTGGCTTTCAGGCGGAAGTATCTAAAAAAATAGACGGAGACAGCGGCGGAGTCTGGGCTGTGAGAAAAGACGGAAGTTTTGTCGATATGGAACAAAGCTCTGTCCCCGGCGGAAGCTTGGAGTCATTTGCGTATAATAACGGCTTCGGGTATTTCACTCCGGAATATATCGCCGGTTTATACATGAAAGACGGACAAAGCCTTCAAGGTTTTATAGAGGAATACAGAGCGGCCGCGAACAACGATGAAAAGCTTAAAGAGATAGCCGAGAGAGGAATAGAGCGGTTTCAGAAGCTTGTGGACGCAAAGCCGGCTAATTCCAAGACGGAAACGATTATTACGAGAGAGTATCTGGAAAGGATAAAATCCCTGCTTACAGAAGAAGAATTGCAGGCTCTTGAAAATATGGCCGCGTCCGGCAAAGCGGTTTCTTTCACTCCGATGACCGCCCATGAAGAGACGAACGTGTGGCAGTCAAGCCTCATAAAAAACCGCGCAAATAAAAAAATCTCTCTTGTCGGAGTTAACGGCGGCAGAAATATAGATATTGTGAAATATCAGGATATGGACTGGAAAGAGAAAAGAAAAATTTTGCCGTGGCTGAGATATTTATCGACAAGACAATGGGATACAAGCGAAGGCGGCAAGCTGAAAGCTTTGCAAAAATTGAATAAGTCTTTAGGATTTAAAGAAGGCGAAGAAGGATATATAAGCGACCTTGATGATCCGAGGCTGCTGATAAGTCTTAAGAGTTATGCCGGAAATAAAATTATTACCGAAGATTTGTTGAAATACATATATGAGCAAAATGCCATAGATCCGGATATGTTTGCCGAAAACGCCGACAACACGGAATTTGCAGAAAATGCCGCTGCCGGCAATGCCGTCATGGGAAACGCTCTAAACGCTGCCGTCGCGCCGGCAAGTTCATTTTTTGACTCGGTATTGGAAATAATCGCCAAACTGATATTAAAATATTACTACAAAGCGGATAAACTTCCCGCTATAAACAAAAATCCCCTCTTCTTTACGAATGTGGATCTGTCGCGCAACGATTTGTCGTATTTCACGCACGACGAAGCTTTTAAGAAAATTGCGGCCGACGGGTTTGATACGGTTGTTTTCAGGTCTTTGGAAAAAAATCCAGGCTCTCATGTGTTTATGAGAAGCGTAATAGAACAAGCGCATAAAAACGGCGTTAAAGTCGTTGTCGAATATGCCGCGGATGATTTTGACTCGTTTGCCGCCGATCTGCCAAAACGCCTATCGGAAATGAAAATCGGCAGTAACGCCGTTGACGGCATTAAACTTGATCTCTCAAAACTCTCAAAGCATGATCAGAAAAAAGCAGTTTCAGGTTTGGAAAACATAAGAAGGCTTCTACCCGAGAAAGCGCTGCTTTCAATATACTGCGACTACTACGACAGAGAAATATTTGACCGCGCAAAAGCCGTCAGAGCTTTTAAAGTTTCGCATTACGACCACGGCTATCTGCAGGATGTTCTTGATATGACGGACAATGTGTGGATTGAGTTCGGCACGGACGCTAAATCGTACGACGCTAATTTGACGGATTACGGCGCGGCGGAAAAAGACGTCGCGGAAATAGCCTATGCCAAAACGTCGGGCCCCGTAGGCATAGATTTTGACGCCGTAAAAAATATGTCCCAAATCCGCAATGCGTCCGAAGCGGGCGTTTCAGGTTTGCTCAATAAAATAGCCGGCGAGAGAAAAAAACTTGAATTTTTAATACCGGACGACGATTTTGTTTTGACGGGAAGAAATTCTTACAAGTACAAACGCGACGCTTTTGAATATTTTAAGAATGAAGAAATCCGCGCAAACCTCAATTCCATCCGAAAACAAATCATATATTTCCAAAATGCGCTGAACTGGAAAAATATAAATGAAGACAAGAAAAAACTTGCGGCTTTAAAAGAATTTTTGTCGTCTCTGGGAGCCTGGGATAATCCCGTAAACAGAGCCGGAATGATTTATGTTATAAAAAACGGCCTTGGCGCAAAATTGCGCGCGGCGGAAGGCGTGTTTTTTACCGATAAAAGCGGCCGGACTTTAAATTTCAATATAAACCGCAGCGGCAAATTCGAGGCTTCAAAAAGTTTTGCGGATAAAATGGCTCAAATAGCGCAATTAAAAGTTTTTGCCGACATGGATTCCAATATTGCTCCGGCCGGAGAAAAGTTCGGCGCAGACATGAAAGAAATTTTCAGCGGGCTGGCTCTTTACGGCATAGGGCTGCCCGAGGTAATAACCGGAAATACCAAAGACAGCGTGGATTTAAGGCTTAAGGAACTTGCGCCGGAAATAAAAGAGAATATTGATTTTTATACGGACTATGGAGCAAAACATTGGGTTTGGGACGCAAAAAGCGGAGATTTTAAAGAAGATGGACGGTCTGCCGACACCGATATATCCGGCGAGTTAAGGCAGAAAATAAGGGAAGAAGTCGATAATGCGGACTTTGTTTTTGATAAGCTGTACGCGGATTTTGTTAAGAATACCGACGGCATAGACAATTATGAAAAAACGGCTTTTGCGGCTATTGCCTCGGTAAACGGCGAGACTTTACAAACGCTATTTAAAACTATAAATGCGGGAAACGTTGAAGAGCTTATAAAAAAATGGGGAGCATTCTCGCCGGATGAAGCCGCTGCCGCTCTTGATAAACTTGAACAATTATATATTGCAGACGCCGATTCTCCTTCGGCCGAAAAAGCCTATATCGATATTTTAAAGGCGGCGGCGCTGCTTGAGTATTCCAGATTAAGTTTTTCGCAGTTCCCTCAGGACAGCAAAGATAAAAAAGTTGTTCTTAACAAAAAAATAAGGGAAGATATTATAAGCGGCGCATACGAAAAAGCAGACCGCGACAACGAAGCGGCGGTTCACCTGCTGCCTATCAGGGTCAGCGCCGTAAAAACAAAAATCGCCCGTTTCTACGGAAAAAAATTGAGCAAATACGGATTGACCGTTTTGTCCAGCGGCAGAGTCGCCATAGATATTTTAAAAGAAAACAATAAAAAAAGCCGCGTCATCCTCGATGTTTTAAACGGCGGAGTTAAAAGCGAAAATATACTTTATACCGGCGACGAAATGCTTTTTGAAGGGATGGATGAGGACGCCGCCGGTTCCGACGATTCCGTGGCTAAATTGGCAGCGGACAATGAGAAGGCAAGGGGCATGCTTGTCATAAACACATCCGCTGAGCCGCACAACGCAAAAAAACGCGCCGATGTTATAGACGCTTCGGAGAAGTTATCGTCATACGGGATAAATACCGGCGATTCAACGGAAACGGCGATGCATTTGCACAAACTTTTGCTCGACAGGCTTGAGTTTAACATAGGTTCGATAGCCGGCGACGAGCATTTTATTGTTGAAAACCTTTCCGAAGCCGTAAGAACAATACTTACGGACGGCCTTCCTTACGCTGACGGCTCATCCTTAAAGATAATTGCCGGCGAAGACATAGAGCGCGCCTCCGGGAAAATATTTACTCGGGCAGATCAGATTAAATACATAAAAGAAACGGTAAAATCGATAAGCGAAAATTACGATATCGGAAAAATATATTCCGCAAAGTCTATGACTGTAGGCATGAACAACCCGTCCATGATATTGCGGCTTTATACCGACAAGGGCGATTTTATTTTTAAAGCTTTGACGAACAACAAATCTTCCGCGCAATACATCGTGAATTTTCAAAAGCCCCTTTACGATAAAGGTTTGCAGGTGCCGCAGCCCGTCGCGTTAAAAACTTCCGGAGATTTGCTGCTTGAAAAAGACGGGCTGTATTATGCTTTGGAAACAGCCCTGTACGGAAACCGCGTGCGGCAGAATTATTCGGATTTCAAATACTATAAAGAATTCGCAACTTATCACGCTTTGATAGACAATATAGTTCATTCCGAAGATTATAAAAACGACGACGGCAATGCTCCGGCAAGACCAGCCGTGTACAATATGGTAATGCAGACAAAAGAAGAGCTGCTAAAGCTGAAAAGCTCGCTTTCCGGTAAAGATCCGGCATCTCAAACCGTGCTTGATAATTTTGATTTTATAATGGGGCAAATCGCCGTTTTCGAAAATAGATTTACCAAAGACGTGCAAAAACAAATGATAAACTCCGCTTCGACTTTCGACATAAATTATAACAATATGTTTTTTAACGAAGAAAACGGCAACGCCGCCGGCATGTTCGATTTCGGCGGCACATCCGTCGCTCCGAGAGTTTTGGCGTTTGATTATATGTTTAACGGCATTTACGGCTCAAAATATTACGGGGCGTTTTCATACAAATACAACGGCTATAACGTAATAAAGGACGCTCTGAAAGAATACAATAAGATTGTAGATATCAAGATGACCCCTGAAGAATTGAAAGGCATGGTTGAAATTATGAGAGGAAGATTTATCTATAATCTTGCCCACAGAAGATTTATAGACCGCAACTACGGAGGAAATATATTTTCCCATCCGGAAAGAGCCGAATATACGGATGACATCATAAAACAGTTTAAACAATTTTCAGAAGATTTCAGCGCCGCAAAAATCGACGCTTTGATAAACGACGTTCTTGGCCAAAGCGGTCAAGGGGACGGAGGTATTGACCGCTCCTTACAACAACAGTCCGGCGCAAGTCTTGAACTTCCCGCAACGAAAGCCGAAGCGGACAGGCTCGGCTTAACTGGCTTTTGGCGCAACTTATTTGCAGGACATAAAGAATTCTTTCCTTCGCTTTTGAAAGGTTTCAGAGCGGAGCACGTTCGTTCAACGCCGGAAAACGAAAAATGGAGAAAAGGCGGCGACATAGCGATAAAAACAGCCGCTGCCATCGGCGCGGTTCTCGGCGGCTTTGCCGCTGCGTTTTATTTGATACCTCTAATGGCTCCGCTGGTTCCATTCGTATGGTTTCCCGCTTTAATAGCCGCAAAGCAGCTGACAATCGTGCTGTTTACCCTTGCCGGAGCATACCTTCTTAACGTCCCAACGCACGCAATCTATAATTCAATCGCTCCGAAAGGCGCGGAGCTTGAACTTGCTTCAGGAGAAAGCTCCTCATTAAACGCTCAGCCTACAGAGACAAATAACAACGAAGATTTATTTTTTGACGATATGCTTACAAACTATGCAAAACCGGCTTGGTATTTACTAAGAACTGCAATTTTTGCTTCGTTAAACCCCATTAAATTTATCAAAGAACAGAAAAGCATAAGATGGAAAATACGCGCCTCATTAGAATTGGGCGCAATTTATTTACCTTTAGTCGTGACATCTGCAGTTTTGATGTTCATCCACCTGCCTGCTGTTTTATCAGTAATGTGGCTTACGGTATCGTTTATGTTTGGCGCATTTTTAAAGTCATCTGTTAAGAGATCGGTTAAAATTTATGACGAACCTACATTTGATGTTTTAGACGGTCTTGTTTCGAAAGGACTTATAAAAAAACCGTCAGAAGAAGACAAAAAATATACGGTTATGTTTTCCGATGCAATACTGGAAGATCTTTTTGAGGTATATTCTGCAGTCAGCGACAAAGAAAAAGCTGAAGCAATAAAAGAAATTTTAAAGCTTTCAAAAGAGAATGCCCCAAAAATAGATGCCGCATACGACCTGCTTGCTGCCGCCGGAATACAATTTGCACATATACCTCATGTCATTACTACTATTCCGCAAAAAAAAATGGACAGCTTTACACACGCCGGGGAAGGACTTGTACTTACAACTCTCACAAAAGACAGTTTCGTAAGCGGCACCATTGATTACTACAAACTTTTACTGCTTCTGGCTCATGAAGCCACGCATTATAATGAATTTGTTGATAATGGAAATAATTGGGAACCGGAACCTTGGCTATTGGAAATAAGGGCGCGTCAGACGGAAATTAAGGTCATTAATGCGCTTAAGCTTTGGGCTTTCGCCTCGCAAGATTCCCGATTAGATATAAATGAACATCAGAGAATTATAGACATTTTTCAAGCCATGCATGATAAAAATGACGAGCTCAAACAAATGCTTGCCGACAATATAGGCAAAAAATCTTTATTGTATTACAGGGGCTTTATAGCTTCGGGCGGGAAGCAGTATGTCAGCATTTATGATTTAGGCAGCATTTATAGAAAATATTGGTGCGTTTTATTAGAGGACGGATATTTAAAGGTATATGATGGTATCGGATACAACGAAGTAGGCAAACAAATCGGCGAAATAAATTTAAACATTGATACAAAAACAACGGAATCTGGTCAAGTGGACGGAGTTATTGACCGGAAAATTGTCAACACCGTAGAGGTATCAGCCGTAGAATCTAAAGAAGTATTTCTTAAAATTCTTGAAGGAAAAATAGCTGCCGGCAGCACGGATGCGGTGGCTTTCTTTGACAAATGGTATGACTCTTTTAAGTTCACGCATCTGGATTCGCCGCAAATTCTGCTTAACGGAATGGAAGCGCGTTACGCAGGCAATGCGGATTCGCGCAGAATAATACAGGCTCTCAAAGCGAAATATGCTACGCCCGAAGAAAATCTGCGTATTTTGTTTGCCGAAAAACAGGCGGCGGAAGCGACAAAACCCGATCTGTCAAAAGAACCGGAAAGTGACAAGATCTCGTTTCAGATAAACAAGCATCTCAAAGATGCACAAATCATGGTTGACAATTATAATTACATGATCGGCCAAGAGCTGGAAGATTCTGCGATAGATGAAAACATTTTAAAAGAAAAATTCGGACTTGCGGAAGGAGAAATCAGCCAATACAGAATTTTGCACAGGGCAATGAAATTAGATTTTAAATATCTGGTAGGCGTGCTGCAAGATTCAAACGCCGGATTAAATGTCAGATTACTGGCATTTCTGTATCTCAACAGGAGAACAACGGGTTATGAAACGGAAATTGCGCGGATTGCTCCGGCTCTTGCAAAAGAGTTTAAAGATGCCATTGACTCAAATACGTTTAAGCCTCCCACCAATGATTTTGATCTGAGGGCAGCGATAACGGGAATTCATCTGTTTATGCTTGCAGAATCCAAAACCGTATCTTCGATTATGAACGGCAACGAACGTAATCTGTACTTAAGAATATCTGAAGCCGGTTTTTTCCCGAGCAGCGGTTTAGTCGCAGCCAACTCTTTTTTCTTTTTCAGCAAAAACCACACGAGTGTGTTTGTAAACACAGCCCATGAATTGGGACACAATTATTTTTATGAAGCTTCGCCGACCATAGATGTAAGAATTACTGCTTCGCAGGCATCTCTTCTGCATGAAATCGCCGCGTACACAGCGATGGGTTTATTTAGAAATGACATTGTAATTTCAAGAAAGGCAAAACTTAAGACTTTTATGTTCGACATAGAAAAAAGCGAGCAGGATGAGGAACACAATGCCGCCGAAGGATTTTTGGAGATTACCCAAAATGTTTTCGAGAAAGTTTTAAAATCTACCGGCATAAAACTTTCTTATGAAACGCTTTTTTCGGTGATTCTATCGTTCGGGGCAAAGTATCAGGAAAAGGTAAGCCAGGCCGTAATGCTCAGGTCTCTTCTAGACGAATATGTCAAAGCCGTTTCTAAAGAAACCAACGGCCTCATAAGCGAAACGCTGCTTATAGATATGTACCGTTCGATTGAACAGCAAATACAAAAAAGTGGTCAAGGGGACATGGTTATTGACCGCTCCTTACAACAGCCAGCAAGTCTTGAACTTCCAGCAACGAAAGCCAGAGCCGACAAACTCGCCATCAACAATCCCGAAGCGCAGCGCGAAAGAATGCTTGCCGGACTTAATGATAAAGTTGCGGACGGGATTGCAAACGAGCTTGGCGTTTCAAATACGTTTAAAGCTGATTTTAGCAATTTGTTTTCCGATGACTTGTTCGGCAACAAATACACGCCGGATGAGAGAGAAGATTTCATTAATAAACATGTAAATGAGCTTCTTGGTTCTATTGTCGAAAATAAAGATTTAAAAAACGGTCTTCTGGCGTTTTCGTTTAACGCAAAAAACAATGCAATGGACACGGAAAACTCGATTAGAACGGCAACCCTGATAA
>WQUP01000170.1 GCA_009782015.1 Endomicrobiia bacterium
CGCCGCGCTGCAAAACGCCGTTGAAGCAAAAACCGAAGCCAGAAAATTATTATCCAAACCGTCAGAAACAAAATAAGAAGAGACAGGTAAAATATAAAAGGGGTTTCTCTAAAAACCCTAAAAATCAACAGTGTCCTAAAGTCTGTCATACCGGAAAGTCTTTGTCCGGTATCTGCATATTGACAAAAGTCGACAAAAGCAGGCAGTTAATCCGCTCTTTTGTCGTCCCCGAGCGTTTAAGTCGGGGAACCATTCATCTCTTTTGTCATTGTGAGCCTGTTAAAATTTGTTTTTCATTAGCAGCCTGCCCCGTAAGGTCTTAATACGGGGGCGCGGCAATCCATACTTTAAGGCAGATTCCGGACTACTGCCTTCCGGAATGACAAACATGGGTTGTTAGAGAAACCCAATCTGCTTTTGTCAACTGCAGATCCCGGACAGAGACACTCCGGGATGACAAGATTGCGGGTTTTTAGAGAGACCCCTAATGGAAATTTTTGGCTTTAACGCCTCTTTGCCGTTGCCAAGCTTCCAATCTTCCAAACTTCTAAACTTCCGCCGTTAAACTTCTGCCGTTAAAATTTCACTTAAATTTCACTATTATTGTATGGCAAGGCCGCAATATCTGTGGTATAATACTGCCATGCACAAAAAGCTGCTGGCTTTAACCATCGCTTTTTCTGTTTTTCTGTTCTCTGTGCCGCAAAACGCGGCGGCTTTTGCGTTTGCCTCGGGCAGCGCAAAGACCGATGCAGGCGCGGTATCTTCACCCATGAAATTGATAAATATGCTTGATATTTCAATGAAAATGGCAAAAGTGTGTTATGGGGCCGGAAAGACGTTCTTTTCCGGTTTTTATTTTTCGGATGCTGCCGCTGCGGCAGCGCGGTTTTGGGATGCGTGCAAGAGTGTTTTTCTTTTTGCCGTAAACGAAATTCTGATTTTAAGGCAGGGCAACAATACAAAATCTTATGCAAAGGCGCCGGCCGGCTACGGCGTTGCTGCGGATTCATCAAAGTATATGCCTGACAAGTACCGATGGCGGCGCGGTGAAATTATAAATACGTATCTTCTGTATATTGAGGCGCTGCACAAGAGCAGTCTGCCCGCGTCTTTTGCTTTTACTATGAAATTTTATAATCCGGCTTAATGGAAAAACCATTAAGCCGGATTTATTTTTGGGGGGTAGGAAAATGAAAAGGATTATTTCGCTTGTAACACTGACGGCGTTTTTGTGGAGTGTGTTTGGCAGCAATTATGCGTATGCGCAAGGCGTCTCGCCTGCTGCAGCAACTCTTAAGATTTCGTCTTTTACCGAGCCGGCAATATCCGGAGCGTACGGTAAAATTACGGATTGCAGCCTTTTCGGCGGGGACAAAGTAGTAATAAACATACAGGATTTGCACTGCAACCCCGGCGTGCAAAGAAACATAGCCGGACTGCTTTCCGATATAGAAAAAAAGTACGGCATATCCGGACTTTATGCGGAAGGCGCGTACTCGGACGTAAGCACGGAGTGGATCAACTCCGTAAGCGATGAAAATATGAAAAAAGGCATCCTTGACGCCTTGATAAACAGCGGCAGGCTTACCGGAAGCGAATATTATTCCGTAGTTTCAAACCAGCCGCACATTATTAAAGGAATAGAAGACAAAGCCGTGCATCAGGCCAATATTGTGAGAATGGCCGGCATATTGGACAAGCAGGATAGCTACAAAGACGTCCTCAAATCCATGGATTTGGAACTCTTCCTTATGCAGTCCAAATATTTTAACTCCGAAAACAAACGCTTTAACAAAATGCTCGGCAAGTATAAAAGCGGCAAAACCGACGCGGGCAGATATTATCTGTCGCTTCTGAAGTATGCGGACAAAATAAACTCGAAAACCGATAAAAACAACGCTCTTCTTTATATAAATCTTCAAAATTATCCGAATTTGTTGAAATATGTCGAGCTTTCAAACATAGCCAAGAGAATAAATTCCGGAAGAACGTCTTCGGAGTTTACAAAATTCGTAGGACAGCTTAAAGAAAAGCTTCCGTACGCCGCGTATAAAAATCTTGCCGAAAAGACCAACAATTTTTCAAATACCGCAGACCTTTACGTTTACGTGTCGCAGATAGTCAGCGAATACGGGATAACTTTGGACGGCGATTACGGTAACTTGAAAAAGTTTTTCGATTACGCGGGTAAAGAAAGAAGTTTTAACGCGGTACAGATGGTGACGGAAGAAAAAAGGCTTATAGAAAAAATCAGGCTCAGCCTTTCCAAAGACCCGAGCGAAACGGAAGTCTCTTTCATAAGCGACTTTTACAATTACTTTAAAGGCTACCTTTCAACGTCAATAATGGCTGACGACTATAAATATTTCGCCGCCAAATTTCCTGAATTTGAAAAAATCTGGAACAAATACACGTACAAGAGCGCCATGAGCGGCATCGAAGCCGATTTTAGCGAAATAAACAAATTTTACGAAACCAATTTCCAAAGAGACGGCATATTTTTAGGAAAACTCGGCCTTGAGAAAAATAACGCCGCGAATGCGGCCGCAACCGCGGACAGTTCCGAAAAAGCGTTAAAAGAAACGCTGCAAAAATCAAAAGTGATAGTGGTTGTTACCGGCGGATTTCACAGCGAAGATTTAAGAGCCGAGCTTGAAAAAGAAAAAATATCGCACATAACCGTAACGCCAAATGTGGCGGAACTCGGCGATACGCAAAAAGTATATGCGGCTCTCATAAAAGAGCAGGCAAAAGCTATAGGTTTGGCAATAGCCGCAAACGCCCGTCATTCCGAACTTGTTTCGGAATCCGCCTTTAATCCCAACGCGCTCGCTTTGCCTTTAGGCTCAACCGGCGCCAAGGTGGTATCGTTTGACGGCAAGCAAGCGGTCGTGGAATTTAAAGCCGACAACGAAACCGTAGAAACCGTAACTCTGACCTATAAAGACGGCAAATTCGATTTTTTGCAAGACTCAGCCGAAAATGAGAACATCAAAAACAATAAATATCTTACAGCAGATGCCGTAAAACAAGCTCTTAAAATATTCGCAGATTTGTCGCTGCTGCCAAACCCCGCGTCGTCCGCGGACATAATATTCGAGTTGGTTAAAGAAGGCTCTCTTCTTGCTGTAGATAAAGGATATATACAAAACGACAGCGGTTTGATTTGGGAAATAGCGACTAACGATGAAGTAATAACAGCTTTCGAAAATGACAAGGAAGGCGTATTAAATTCTGTAGGGCAGTTGGATGAAGCGCTGCAAATGATGGCAGCGAATAAAGCCGTCTCTGAGTCCGATATAAAAAAACATTTCAGCAATGATCCGTTTGTTGTTGCAGTTTACAAAATGCGCGCCGGAGGTTATTTAAAAGGTGTTGCTGCGATGACAAAAACTTCAACGGTAGAAAAGTACCTGAAAAACAGCAGGTTTTTAAGATGGGTTGACAGTTACTTCGGCAGGGCTGCGGTTGTCGCGGTTGCGGCAATATCGCCGTTTAAATACGGAGCGGTAAAAACCGAAAGTGCCGAATTGACTGATGCGATAAATGCCTGGATAAACGGCGATGACAGTTTAATAAACGCTTTCGCGGATTCTCATACGGAGTACACTTATGAGCAAAGCGAAACTCTCATGGCTCAGTTAGAAGATATAAAAAATAAAGTGAAAGACGTTCCCGAAGACCAAAGACAAAAGCTTATCGATAAATATCACATGCAGGTTAATAAAAAATTTGCAAAAAGTTCGCTGGATTTCCATATTATTCTGAGGCTTGTGCCGCTGGCGTTAGCAGTGTGTTTTGTGTGTTTTTCTTTGGCAGACACATCGAAGATTATTCCCGGCATCTTGTTCGCTATTAGCATGCTGTCTCCCGCGCTGGTTGCGCTCTTTCGTGCAGATAAAACAGAAGGGAGCGAAGCTGCTTTGGCACACGGAGAGCCGGTAGAGTTAGCGCCTGACGCTAAGAAAGAAAAGATAAAACAAGAATTCTCAGCTGCAATGGAACAGATTGATAAATCAAGCGGAGACGATATTGAACGTCTTATAAATGCCGCGTACGATATGGCAACATATGAAAATGCCGACGCCGACATGAAAAAAGATGCGTTAAGAGCCGCATTATTTTTGAATTTTTTAGATTCGTTCAATGCGAACAATTATTTTGACAGAGACGGAAACGAACTATATATTCGGGCTAAATATTTAGAAGACATGAGCCGTGAATATACTTCCTCTCTCATGAAAGATAAAGTGGATATTCTTATACAGCCGGCTTTAATATATGCAAAGGTGTACGGATATGATTTAGACTACAATAATAAGTCCGACAAAAATGTATTGCGGCAAATCGGAGGATTCTTTAATGAATTTACCGTATTTGATTTTAATGAAAACAGAGAGTATCTGCGCCAAATTTTGAAGAATATACAAAACGGTAATTTGGATAATAGGGAAGCCGACAATTTAGGAATACTGCAAATCCTTCAAAAATTCTATACTTCGGAGCAAATAGATAGAGGCATAAAACACGGTTTAAGCAATTCGGCATCAGCGGAATTTTTTAAAAAACTGACAGCCGCCGTGCAGAATGACAACACAAAACCCCCATACATTTTTAAAAAGCTTTTCTCTTTTATGCTGCCGATTATAGTCTCAGCCGGCATGGCTTATCTGATGATGAACGGGCATTCGGCCGAGGGGTTTGGGCTTGCCGCCATTATGCCTTTTATCAGAGCTCCGTACGGAGAGGCAAAAAAGTCTCTTAAGGAGCATGTGCAAATATTGAAGGATGCGGTTGAAAAGAATTCTGCAGTTAATATTATCGAGATGTCCAGATTAGTAGAATCGGTTCATTTTGTAATGTTGGCATCTTTCGACAAAAATAAAAAATTGCTTGAAGACACCGCGGAACTGCTTATGGAAAGTAATGTCGGCGGTGCGCTATATCCCGCCGGTTCGAGAAATATGTCTATCGATAGTGACGAGAGAGCAAAAAGTCTTGAAGAGCTGTTTAAAAAAACAGGCAAATTGGATAAACTCATAACAAAAGCGAAGCTTCCGGCCGCAACTGCAGCTGTCAATGACCGGCAAGTTCGCGACGCTGCGATCGAGCAGTTCAATAGACTTACCGTAGATATGTATGGCCTTTATTATCAAGACAAATTAAATGGTGAGCTAAACTATTCCGGATTTGTGCGCATATCCGAAAAGATAGAAATGAAAGAAGCAATAAAAGACATTAAAGAGTTTCTTAAATCGAAATTTGGCTTAGAATTCATCGGTATATATCGTTCTACTGCGTCGTTGCAGTTTGATACAAAGTTGACCTTAGAACAGATAGAAGCCGTTACAAATTTTTTGAAGGACAAAGCCGCCGAACAAAATCCTGCGCTGCAAGAAAAGCCGGCAGCGCCGCAGGCAGTTGTTGCAAATCCCGTTGAAGCGGGGCAGGAACCGTTTGTATTTATAGATGAGAATAAGCCTGTTACCGAAACTCCGGCTCCCGCAAATTTGGATATTCCGTTTGAGAGCGGATACTACAACGATGACGGCAAATATATTAAAACTTATCCGAAATTAAAACATAAAATCGCGAACTGGATTGAAAAACAAATTGAAAAAATTAAAAAAGAGACGCCGGAAGAAAGAAAGGAAGCAAATAAAAAACTTAGTATTTTTAACATCGCGCTTTGGATAATTTTTGGGTATGTAGCGTATAAAACCGGAGATCTTTCTATTTATAGCGAGGATATCTCTTTATGGTTTATGGTTCCGATTATATCGTCTTTTTTGTGGATAGCGCGAAATGCAATAGGCAGCCCGGACGATTCCCAAAACTTAAATTTTGCAAACCTGCCGGAAAATCAGGCAATACGGAACATGGAATGGCTGAAACAGAAGTTTCAGGTGTTTGTCAATCTCTTTAAATCCGTAAAATTTAAAGACTCTCTTAATGTTACTGCGCTCTTTTGGGCTTCCGAGGCACAGCAAAAGGCGTATGAAAACTTGCTTAAGGCGGATTCCTCAAAATACGCAGCGAGAATGATTTCATTTGTTGGCGAAGATCGCATTCTGCATGTAAGCGCTAATAGCGGCGAGATGTATTTCATATATCCGGACGGACATATCAGGGTTTTGGAAACCGGACTCTTTCTGTACCGGGATATTACCGTTGATGACAGCGGCAAAATTACAACTATCAATAGAAAAGAGAGAGCCTCGGATTTGACCAAACCGATTGAAACGCTTAATAATCTCGCCAAAGAATACGGTTTCTTTTACAGCGGCGGCGGTGAGTTTGGCGGCCCCGGGTTTTCTTCATATAAACCTGAAGCCAAAGACATGATAACGAAAATTTTAGACATCACTGAGCTCAATAAATTTAAAGAAGTAAGCTGGTGGAAAGATAAGAATGATAAGGAAAGCGAAAGCAGAGCCGGCCGCGCAATGACCCTCGCGGAAATAGAAGCCGTCATAAATTTTTTAAAGGCATATAAGAGTGAGAGCGAACAGCCTGCAGCTGCCGAGGCGCAAAAAGGATTATGGAGCGTTTCGGGCGTGCAAGAGAACACCGGCGGTTTGTCCTATGCCAAGAACGACCAAAATACTTTATACCAATATGAGTTTTCCGACGCTAACGGCAAAAGCTTGCAGCAGGGGCAAAGGATAGAAATCGGCGTTACGGAAGATTCGTCTTTTATTAAAAATAAAAATCCTAAAGAGGTGAATTTTTTGGTAACGATAAAATATAAAGACGGAAGATACGATTATTTAAGCAACGATGAAAAAACGCTTAATAATTTGCGTTCTAATTCCGTAGGTTTGTTCTTTAAAAGAATTTCAAAAGCGTCCACAGGCCGCGTGTATTTTAATGACGGCAAATGGACAGGCATAACTCCCAGGGGCGGCGAGGTAGAATCAATAGTTATCGATGCCGGAATTCATGCGCAAACGCAGCTTGCCGCAACGCTTCTTCTTATGAACAATGATAATTTTAACAAAGACACTGATATCAGAGCCGCCGGCGCCCATTTTAACTCTTTTACCGCGCAGGCAGCGGAAGCGCAGCCGGCAAAGGCAAGTTCATTCGGCTGGTTTAAAAGAACTGCTTTAACAATCGTTGCGCTGCTTGCAGGCGCTCAAATTGCTTCCGCGGCGAATTTAGACGCTTTTGATGTATTTGAGATAATTCAATTTTCAATTGTCGGAATCCTTCTGACTGCTTTTGCATTTGTCTTGCCTTTGGCATATTCTGATGTGGACAAAAAGCCTTGGCAGAAAGTAATTCCGAAAAGTTTGGCTACAAGCATAACTGCATTGTTATCGGTTGGAGCAATGTTTGTGTGGAACTGGTATATTCCAATGGTTGGGCCTGAGCCGATTTTTGTCATTTTTGCCGCCATGTTTACCGTCTTTCCGTTACTTAAGTGGGGCATAAAGAAATTTGTAAATGCGTTTTGGCCTTTAGACGCCAAAAATGCAAAAAAAGATGACTCGCAAAAAACCGTCAAAGATTCAGCTCCAAAGTCAGATTGGAAATATGCCGCAACAGCTGTGTTCGGAGCGGGGGCATTCGGACTTTTACTTTTGCTTAACGCTTCGCCAATACTGCTGATTTTGGGCGGCATCTTCGCCGCCATTCTTATTGTCGCATCTATAAGCGCAATAGTCACAGGCAGAAACAAAAACGCCAACTCGCAAACCTTAAAATTTGCCGATTTGCCGGAACAGAGAGCAATGGAGAATATAGAATGGCTGAAAAGCGCTTTGACAAACCTTAAAAATTTCTTTTCCGGCAAGCGTGAAAACGCGGCGAATGCAAATACCTTGGTTTTACACAATGCAAATGCTGATAGTTTTCTTTCTGTCAAAACCGGAGATGTTACGGAGATATTTTTTACTTCGGTTTTGGACAGAGCCGCCGTGGAAAAACCGAAGAATATCGGGTTTAGGGTCAACGATAAAGACGTCTGGATTTTGCCTGAGCCGGAAAAAGGCAAAGTGACGATTTATTCCGACGCGAATGTTGATGCCGTCATTAATGAATTCTATGATACGCTCGGAATTCCGTTGTCGGAACGCATCAAAAACCAGACCGGCAAAGATGTGCCTGCTAAAAAACAAGTTCCGGTTATATTGATAGATCATAATCCGAAAAGACAAGGCAACCGCGGGTCTATAAACGATAAAGGCCAGCTTGTCGTAAGCGCGGATATGTTTAAAGATTTGGACAATGCCGCCGCGGAACAAAAGCTTGTAAATCTTGCGCTAACAAGAAAGGTTGAGGCGGACTCCGAAAGCGAACGGCATTTTATGAAAGTTGAAGGCGATATCAAAGAAGTAGTCAAATCCGTTGCCGAATTTAACACTATTGACGGCAAATCGATGGTTATTACTCCTGAAGCTTTGGCGGGCTTGAGCGAAAATAAAATCGTAGATTTTTTAACTTTGGCGAGAAATAAAGGCGTCAATATAAGCATAGATGTGAGCGGCCTGAAAGATGCGAAAGAAGCGAAAGATAAAAACTATTATCTGGCTCTCGGATTTGCAAATTATATCGCCGCAGCAAACGGTAAATTGATGATTTACAACTATCTCCATACGGAAGGCGAAGAGATTGCGGTTCCTAAAGGAAAGACTATGAATGAGATTGAGCAAGATGTCATAGCTCGGAGAGGGAAAGTACGCAACTTTATGTACGACTTAAGCGAGCTTGCAAAAATGCCTGATCTTAGAGAGGGAAGCTTCTCACAAAGAATCGAAGTGTTTGAAGCGTTCAAATCCATGATTTTGAAGTTTAGAGGAGAAAATAAAGTTTTAGAGGACGGTTACGCCGAAGGCTTAGGCTACAATTGGGACGTGTCGGGTTTGAAGGGCAAATTTAATAGATCCTCCGATTTCGACAAGGCGATAAAAGCCGTTAAGGAGAAAAATTATTCCGGTATTTTCGACGCGCTTGGTTTGGCGGCCGACGGAGCCGAGCAGCTGAAAATGGATCAGATACAGCAGGAGTACGATAAAGTTAAGGATGCAAATACGAAAATAAGCGCAGACGACATAAAGTTTGAATTTTTAAAGGCTATAGTTGAAAAACTGCTTGCGCAGGAATATATGAAAGACAATAAATACGAAGACGGATTCGCAAACGAAGGGTATGAGAGACTGCTTGGTAAATGGCTGTTGGAGCAGGCGGTTCTGGGGATTGCATCCAAAGGAAGCGCGGACATTGAGAAATCTTTACCTGAAGGCACTGCGGCGCAATATTACAGAGCTTTGGACAGCAAAATAGCCGAGCTTAACGATACAATAGCCAATCTTAAAGACAGCAAAGATCCTAAGAAAATAGAGGAAAGAGCTCTTGCGATAAACGGCATAATACAACTTATACTTCTAAGCGAGCCCAAAGCAAAAGAGATGAGAGCGGACAAAGCCTTGTCGTTTAACACCGAAGGAATTAACGCCGTCCTCGTCGCAGCATAGTCGTCCGGTTCGTCATTGCGGGCTCTTTAAAAACCCTTAAAGTCTGTCATACCGGAAAGTCTCTATCCGGTATCTGCAGTTTTTTTGTCGTCGAACAAGCTTTAAGGCAGATTCCGGACTACTGCCTTCCGGAATGACAAGCAAGTGTTATTAGAGACACCCAATGGTAAAAATGGATCCCGTTCCATTCGACTTCGCTCAGGACAAGCTTTCAACGGGATGACACCATGGGAACGGGTTTTTAGAAAAACTCAACAGGGATTCTCTAAAAACCCTAGAAATCAACAGTGTCCTAGTGGTGTCATGCTGAACTTGTTTCAGCATCTCGTCGTAAAAAGAGTAACGACAGATCCTGAAACGAGTTCAGGATGACACGACTGAGGGGTTTTTAGAGGGACTCAATAGGGATTTAAATGAAGAAACTATTGTCTATTTTCACTCTCTGCTGTTTTCTTATCTCGGTTATCGGCACGGACATTGCGCGCGCCGTTTCTCCCGCCGTGCCCGCAAACGCGGAGAATGCCGTCGGGCTTATACCTTCTAAGCTCGGGCGCGTTGTGGGGTCGGAGAGTTTCGATAAGAGAGCTTACACTATAATAAACATACAGGATCTGCACTGCGACAGCGAAGTGCAGAAAAATATCAGCCTGATAATAGACGCTTTGCAAAAAAGCAATGAAATTTCATGCATTTTTGTGGAAGGCGGCTACGGCAAAGTCGATACGGAAGTTTTCAATAAAATAAAGGACGAAAGATTCAGAGACGCCGTTATAGAAGGAATGCTCAGAGACGGCCGGCTGACCGGAGCCGAGTACTACTCGATTAAAAATAGTTCCGTCAAGGACGGCTCTGTCAAGGACAGCTCTGTCAAGGACGGCTCCGTCAAGGACGGATCAAAGATCCCGATTTACGGCCTTGAAGACGAAACCGTACACAAGCAGAATCTTGAACGGCTTGCCCGGGCTCTTGACAGCGAGCCAAGATATGAGCAGGAGCTTGCCAAAATTAAAAACGAGATAGGGTATTTGCAGTTTAAATACTTCAGCCGCAACAATAAGAGATTCGACAAAATTGTCAAAGAGTACAGAAGCGGCTCGATGAAGCCGGACAAATATTACGCGCTTC
>WQUP01000171.1 GCA_009782015.1 Endomicrobiia bacterium
AACACTCTCCAGGAAACTTGTAAGTGCATCTGCTCTTTCTTGTGTCATTTTATTACCCCCTTTTATTTTTTGAGAACTTTTGATCCTCTTATCTATAACTACTTATCTTTTCAAAAAGCATTACATGTTTTTGGAAAATTTTTTACCATAAGGCCAGAAGAGTACCCAGCAATAGAACACAATAGTATTCCTGTCCGCAGGACATAACATTATCTTCTTGACTTTATGAATAAACGCAGTCCGTTGCCGCGTGCGTTTATTGGTCTGGGGTTCGGCGGGATTGAAAGAGCGCAGCAGACTACGCGACTCTCTTTTTGATCATCAGTATATTCTTATTGTCTTCATACCTATATCTTACGGCATCCATTATTTTTTTTACCATATATATGCCCAGCCCGCCGATCTCCCGTTCTTCCACGCCCAGCGTAATATCAGGGTCTTCATTTGCGAGGGGATTATAGGGACGTCCACTATCCTCAAATTCAACGATGACTTCATCGCCGACGGTTATCCTGATTGCCACACTTCCAACGCCCGGGGCCGGGCGTTCGCTGCGTGAACAGACCTCCGGCACGTTCTGACTATACGCATAGCGTGCGATATTGATAAAGATTTCCTCCGTGGCAATGGCAACCTGTGTTTTCAGTTTCACGGGGCAATCGAAAGTTGCCAGCTCCCCCGCAACAAAATCCTGCACGGTGTCCAGATTCTCTATTTTCGCTTCGATCACAAATTCTTTCATAATTGCAAATTTCCCCATATTTTTGATATGATGCAGATAACTATTCAAAATGCAAAACGTTTGAAAACCCAGTTATTTCAAACACTTCCCGAATATCAGGCGATACATTCACAATGGATTGCCTGCTGCCCTGCGCTTTAGCCGTCTTTTCACCCAAAAGGAGTACGCGCAAACCGGCGGATGAAACATAAACAAGTTCGGCAAAATCAAGTTCGATATGCTTTGCTTTGCCAAACTCGGATAAGAGCGTCTCCTGTAATTTGGGGGATGTGCTGGTATCCAGCCTGCCCAAAATTGCAAGTGTTGTTTTCTCCTCATTACGGGTTATATTGATGGTCATATTTACGCTCTCCTTATTTACCAATTTTCCTTGGATTTTCCGGGTCATTGCAGTATTCCGGAATGTATGACAAACCGCCCGCTATATCGTCAAACTCTCCGGAAGGCGTCGCGCCTACGTCCCGTCTTAAACTTGCCGCAATTTTTGCCCAAACAGCCTTCTCATGCTCTCGTGAAAAATCAATGGCACTAAAAGCCTTCTCTATCTCAAAAAACTTATCCATAATCATTTTCCTTACTTTTATTTTCAATGCGCCAGGTCTAAAACCACCGCCTTTAGGCGGTTAGCTTTCAATGTTCAGTTGCTTTTTCTTTTATGCTCTTTTTTATGCTCTTGAGTAACTTGAACTTTAGCCGCCTTTCAGGCGGAAATTTAACCTACCGGCTTCAGCCGGTAGTTGTTGAATTTTGCCTGGTACTTGCTCCGGCAAAAATCAATGTTTTCTAAATATAATTACCTGTTTTTTTAAAATGTATTACACGGTTCCCAGGCATAAAATCGGAATATCGCTTTTTCCATGGTAGATGGTGATTAAATAATCCGCGGCATCTATATATAAAAACCCGAGTTCGCCCATGTTGTGTTTTAAAGCATGCGCAACTCCATCCCCTTTTGCCTTGGCATAACTTTCTTTTTCCGTCCAGAACCTGCAAAATAGCCTCTCCGGGGCATCTGATACGGATAGCTGTTCCAATTCGTCATCGCCGCATATTAACTCCGCCATTTTCATATCATAAGGGCGGATACTCTCGATATCCGCCCCGATCTCAAAATCAGCCAACGCACAAATAACGCTGCTCTCAGAGTGGCTTATACTGAAAAAAATATCCGGGTATTCGCGCAAATACGGTTTCCCGTTTTCGTTATAAACGAAAGAAATGGGGTTTACTGTGCCGTACCGTTCCGCCAGGCCTTTTTCAAGCAAACGATACGCTAAAATACAAGCTTTCTTATCGGATTCCTTCTGATATTTCAGACACTGTTCCCGCCGGAACCCGGGGAGCCGGGAAATATTTTCAGACACAAAATTTTCTTCAAGGCTGTCCAATTTATCAAACAGATAAACGTATATCCTGTTTGTTTCCGTCATGCGCTTTTGTACCGCAAGACAAGCATGGTAATGTCGTCCGCCTGTTCCGCGCCGTCGGCGAATTTGTCGATCTCGCGCTTTATAGATACGGTAAATTCCTTCAACGGCAAATTAAGGTAAGCGTTCGCCGTTTCAAGCAGCCGCGGGGAGCCGAATAATTTGTTCTCACGGTTAACGGCCTCGGTCACGCCGTCGGTATACAGGAATAGCTCGTCCCCGGGCCGCAGAGTGACTTCATGTGTCTTATAAAACATATCTTCCATACCCGCGAGCACAAAGCCCGGCGTCACATTAAGCCAGTCGAAGCGCCTTTCGGTCGGATCCGAATCTCCGGAACGCAGCAGAGGCGCGTTATGCCCGGCGTTGACATACGTAAATTTTCCGCTCCGCAGGTCGAGATATCCTAAGAACGCCGTGACGAACATGCCGGCTTCGTTATTTTCGCAAAGCATATTGTTGACCGTTTCAAAAACTTCTTTTGGGCTTTTGCCGGATATGGCGTTATTTTTGATAAGGGTTTTGGTGATGACCATAAACAGCGCGGCAGGCACGCCCTTGTCGGAAACATCGGCTATGGCCACGGCAAGGGTGCTCTCGTCGATTAAAAAGAAATCATAAAAATCGCCGCCGACTTCTTTGACCGACCGCATATTGGCGTATATATCAAAATCCGTTTGATCAGGGAACGCAGGGAAGATGCAGGGCAGCATGTCCTGCTGTATCTGCTTGGCGACGTTTAGTTCCGCCTCTGTTTTAAGAGCGCGTGAAGACCAAAAAACTGAGGAAAATATCTGCCAGAACTCAAAAACGAAGATAAGGCTAATTACGCCGTAAAGCGCTATGAAAACGTAACGCATCTCAAAGTTGCCCGGCAGCGTTATTATTTGGTCGATCTGACTTCTTGTTACGTCTGAAGGGATTATTCCCATATTATTGGTAATAACATTAATTATGTAAAACCCAAAAAATGATGCAACTGCAACGGGCAGATAACCGCCCATTTTACCGCCAAGCGTTTCAATAAGACTGCGCACCGTGTCGCGCAGTCTTATTTTATATAAAACAAAGAGCAGGGCGAACATGACAACTTTTAGGCTGATAAAAACTGAAATGGTATTAATATTATATGGGTCCGATGTTTCTGTGATAAAGCTGAGAGTAGGGCCGCATATGAAGAAAGTCGACACATTCGAAATGAGCGTCGCCATGATCGCCACAAACCATTTTGACGACCAGTGCCCCACGCTCAGTATCAGGCAGGCAGCCCAAATCAGCGCCGACATTATGACGATTCCGCCGAAATCGTTTGAAATATTGATATAATATAATAAAAACGAAATGACGAAGCCGATGATATAGAAGATACCGTAAACCGAAAGGGTGAACACTCTTGAATATTTGCTTTTAAGAGTCACGCCGCAGATAAGAGCGGACATTATACCCGATAAAGACACCGCGAACGTCCAAATGATGGCGGTTTTTAAGCTGACTTCCATTCAATTCGCCCCTTTTGTTGTACATCTGCTCAATCAAACCTGACTAATCAAAAAATCCCAAACCGTTTAGCATATACAGGTATTTATCAATATAGTCCTTTTCTATCGCCTTAAACTCAAAACCGAGGTCTTTCAGCACTCCCACCGTAAAACCCGCTTCCACGGGTATCTCCTTAAGCCGGATGTCGCTCTTTTCGAAGAGCAGCCCCTCCACGTTTTTGCTTTGGGTGCTGTCCTTCGCGAGCTCACCGATGAGCGTTTCAAATTTTCCGCTTTCCACATAACGTATCTCTTTTCCGATAGCCGAAAGCCCTAAAAATATCTCATCGTACGCCGCCGGCACGGGGTTTATCACATGAAAGACGGTGTAGTCGTCA
>WQUP01000172.1 GCA_009782015.1 Endomicrobiia bacterium
CATTGGCTGGCGCACGCATAATGAAGCGCGGTTTTTCCGTCGGCGTCTTTCAGATTTGCGTCCGCTCCGGCGGCAAGGAGAATTGTTGCAGTTTCATCGGGCACCTTGCTGTTTTCGTCGTAAGTTATGCTTTCATATCCTTGGTCTGCGTTAGCGGCAAGAGCGCGCATCTTCGATGCGTTTTCATTTTTTCCGTTATAAAAAGAGATTACCTCGGGAATGGAGTTCACGTCAGCGCCTTTGGAAATAAAAATTTTTACCGCGCGCGCGTTCCCGAGCTGCGCGGCTTTCCACAGTCCTTCGTCAGCCTGCGATTTAGCCACGGGAACGCTGATACCTGCTTCCTGAAGCGCGCAAAGAAGCGCGAAATTTTTGTACGCATCCGCCAAAAGCTTCTTGTCTTTGGCGGCAATGCCGCCAGCTATTAAAAACTTCGCAAGAACTTCTCTTTTTACGTAACGCAAAGCGTTAAAGCCGTCCGCGTCTTTTGCGTTTATATCGGCTCCGGCGGCAAGCAGCAGTTTTACGCTGTCAAGGTCGTTGTTTTGAGCGCTGCGAAGCAAAGCTTGTGAATAATATTTTTTGTTAAGCCCGTTTTTTATGAGAAAATCTATAATTGCCGGCGAGCTTCTTAACCCGTCGGCAAAAAATACCACCAGCGGAAGACCTCCAAACATTGGGTCTTTATCATCCGCAATCAAGGATTGCGCCAAAACAAAGCTGCCTCTGTCGAGCGCGTCCGGAAGCGGCGGCCAGCCGTTGTCGTTCGTCCGCGCGTTATATTTGAAACCTTTGCTCAAAAAGTAAGCTATCGTCGCTTCATTGGAGTTTTCAATAGCCCAAGGAAAAATTTCGCCGTTGTTTATATCTTTAAGCTTTGCGCCTTTGCTCACAAGGTAGTCGATTATTTTTACCGACGCTTCCTCATCGTCTCTAAACCTGTTTTCCGCTGCTTTCTGTATCGGCAGCGCGTTCCAAATTTTCGATTTCACGGCGCATTTTGCGCCCTTTTCTTCAACGACATACTTCACTATGTCCGGATTGCCGCCGATTATCGCGTAAAACAAAGCTTCCTGCCAATCGTATCCGGCGGGCTGCTTCGCTGCAAAGTATTTGAAGGCTTCAAAGTGCCCGCGGTACGCGGCGGAACGAAGCGGCGAGGCTATGGTTTTTTCTATATTTTCAAAATAAACTTTTGCGCCGTGCTCAACGAGATATTTTATAACTTCCATATTCCCGCTTTCCGCTGCGCAGCTCAAAGGCGTAAGGCCGCCGTTGGCGGCATATATTGTATTTACGTCCGCGCCGCTGTCAACCAAAAACTTTGTCATTTCAAAGTTACCCTTCCACGCCGCATAATGCAGCGGGGTTTCCCCGCTTTCATCTTTCGCTTTGACGTTTGCGCCTTTTGAAACGAGAAATTTTACAAGCTCAAAATTGCCGCTTGAAGCGGCAGCCATTAAAAGCGTGGCGCCGTTTCTTTTATCGATTGCTTCCAACCCGGCCTTGCCGGGCATAAGAGTTTTAATGGCATTCAAATCGCCTTTCCACGCCGCGTCAAATAAAGTTTCTTGCTGAGATTTCTGCGCCATGTCAGCTCCGTTTCCGGCGGCAGCCGCCGCAAAGATAAAAAGAATGACGAGTGTTTTTGTTTTCATATTTCTTTTGACGTCATTGCGGCCTGCGAGCCGCAATCTGTTGTTCACGGCGAGGTTGCGGCTCGCAGGCCGTAATGACGGCGCTTAACGCCGTTGCCAAACTTCCAAACTTCTAATCTTCCAACCCTCCGCCGTTTAAATAAACAGCGACATATCCGACTCTTCGGCGTGGGCTAGCATTGAGGCTGCGCCGCCGAATTTTACGCCGTCTATCAGCTCTTCCCGTTTAATGCCCATCACGTCCATGCTCATGGAGCAGGCTACAAGCTCTACGCCGTTTTTTTGCGCTGTCGCAATCAAAGTTTCAAGGCTGTCAACGTTTTTATTTTTCATTACCATGCGGATCATTTTCGGGCCCATGCCGCACATGTTCATTTTGGAAAGGCCCAGTTTTTTTGAGCCTCTGGGCATCATCGCGGCGAACATTTTTGAAATGAAATCTTTTTTTACGCTTACTTTTTCCGGTCTTCTCAATATGTTAAGCCCCCAGAAAGTAAAAAACATGCTGACTTTTCTGCCTAGCGCCGCCGCGGCGTTTGCCATGACAAAGCTCGCTATCGCCTTGTCCAAATCGCCTGAAAATACTATGAAATTTTTGCCGCTGCACGACGTGCCCGAGCATACGGGCGTTCCTACGCCGTCGCACTTTTTTATTCTTGCGGTATTTATGCCTTTATCGCTTGTCATCCCTAAAAATTTATGGCCTGTTCTGCGGCAAAAACCTTCGAGATCGCAGGCAAATGCAGAGTCGGTAGCGCTGATTTCGATCGTTTCGCCGTTTTGCACTTCTTTGATTGCCGCGGAAAGCTTGACTATAGGTCCGGGACATTGCAGCCCGCAAGCGTCAACTTTAAAAGTTTTCACATTGTTTTCCTTTACTTCTACATTTTGCGTTTCATTATTTATTCCGGACGAATGTCCGGCAGCCGAACGGCTGCCAGCCGAATGGTTGCCGGCCGAATGGCTGCCGAAAATGGATTTATAAAGCCTGTAGCCGCCGCTGAGGTTGTATGCGTCAAAACCGTTTTGGGAAAGTATGCGCGCCGCGATATATCCGCGCAGGCCTATCTGGCAGGTTATGTAAACCTTTTTATTTTTATCCAGCTCGTTCAGGCGTTTGCGGAGGCTGTCGAGGGGAATATTGATGAATCCGTCTATATGCCCGTTTTCATACTCCATAGCCGTTCTGGTGTCGAGCAAAATAACGCTGCCGTCGCGCGGCAGTTTGTCAGCGTCATGCCAGTGAAAATTTTTAACTTTGCCTGTCAGCAGGTTTTCAATGACAAACCCCGCCATGTTGACCGGATCTTTTGCCGAAGAATACGGAGGCGCGTAGCAGAGCTCGAGCTTTGTCAGATCGTACGCAGTCATTCCTGCGCGGATTGCGGTCGCAATCACGTCGCAGCGTTTGTCCACGCCTTCAAATCCCGTAACCTGTGCTCCCAGTATCTTTCCGGTTTTTTTATCGAAGATTGTTTTTATCGCCATATTGACCGCGCCGGGATAATAACTCGCGTGGCTTGCCGAATAAGTAAAAGACTTGTCGCAGTCAAGGCCAAGCTTCTTGGCAGTTTTTTCATTGACGCCTGTAGTTGCAACCGTCATATCGAAAACTTTAATGATCGCAGAACCCTGCGTGCCGCCGTATTTTGAAGGGATGCCGCAGATATTGTCAGCCGCAATGCGCCCCTGCTTGTTGGCAGGGCCTGCAAGCGGGATAAAACTTTTCTGGCCGGTAATAAGATCGTTTACCTCAACTGCATCGCCGACCGCATAGATGTTCGGGTCGGAAGTTTGCATGTATTCGTTCACGATGATGCAGCCGCGATCGTTGACTTTAAGGCCGGCGGCTTTCGCTATGCTGCTTTTCGGCCGCACGCCGACGGACATAACAAGCATATCGGCGCGAATCGCGCCCTGATTTAAAATGACGTTCAGGCCGCTTTCATCTTCTTCTATTTTCTGCACGGCATTGCCGAGAAGCAGATTCACGCCTTTCTGCCCGATATGCCGGTGCACGTCGCATGACATATCGTAATCCAGCGGAGCGATAACTTGGTCAAGCATCTCTACAAGGCTGACGTCGATACCGGCATTCTTTAAATTTTCAGCCATCTCTACGCCGATGTATCCGCCGCCGACAACAACCGCGCTTTTCGGTTTTTTGTTATCGATGAAATCTTTGATTTTATACGTGTCGGGAATGTTGCTGAGCGTAAAAATGCGCGGAGAGTTGATGCCGGAAATGTTGGGTAAAATCGGTTTTGCTCCCGGGGCAAGAATCAGTCTGTCGTATTTTTCGCTATATTGTTCGTTGGTTTTAAGATTTTTCACCGTGACGGATTTTGACTGCGGGTCTATGGCCGTAACTTCGTTCTGAAC
>WQUP01000173.1 GCA_009782015.1 Endomicrobiia bacterium
GAAGGAAGAGGGAATAAGTTTTAATGATTTGATGAGCGGTTTGAAGAGCAATAACGGGAAAGGTTTTCTATCGACGGCGATAACAAATTTATTAGGCGGATACAGCAATATAAAAGGAGTAGTGGAAGCGGTAAAAAGCGGCAAGAGCGTATCGGACGCGATGAAAAGCGTGAAAGGCGTGACGCTTAAAAAATCGGCATTTACAAAAGAGGCAGTAGCGGATAAAGAGACAGAAAAAACAAAAGAGACAGATAAAACGATAGAAATCGAAAAAGTTGATTCCGTATCGGAGAATGACGCAGTCCAGCAGGAAGCGGCAGCCGGCGGGGATGTAGAATTTACTACGACAGGCGAAGTGGCAAGCAGATCGGTTGGATTGGTAAAAGAACTTAATGCAAAGGAAAACCCTGAAAACAATCCGATAAATACGATAGTAGTCGGCGCAAAAGCGATGGAGCAGGTGTTTAAAGAGATCGATAAAAACAGCGACAACGGGATGAGGGTATTATTTACGCAGGAATCGCAAAAAGAAGAAGCGACGACGGCAAGCGAAGAAGAGACGGCGTTTAATGAAGCGAAAACGGCCGTAACCAAAATAACCGGTAAGATGAATTTAAGCGATAAAGACAAGAAAGCGATAAGCGAAGCTAAGAACATGGATGAGCTTAAAGCAGCGGTAAGCGATATAGAAGTGAAAGGGAAAGGGGTTATATTTAAGTCATTGCTGATGGCGGTTATAAATAAAGAAGAAAATAAAGGCAAAGGCTTCATGGCGAAAGTAGTAAAAGCCGTCACATTGGCGCAGGCGAAGGGAGAAATTTTTAAATCCATAGACGGCAAAGGTTTTAAAGGAACGATAGCGCGTTTAATGGCGTCGTTAGGTTTATTTGGGTTGGCGCTGACGCCAAAAGAAAGGGCAATGATAGCGAAAGCGGGTTCGATACAGGAGTTAAAGGCGATAGCGAAGAAATTTTCGAACATGAAAGGGTTGTTTGGGAAGACGATAGGGAAAGCTATAGCCGCGAAACTTAACGCGATAATAGCGAAAGCGGAAGGCGCAAGCGGGAAGAGCGAATACCCTGAAGAAACGATAAACGCGATAATGAATCAGACGGGAGTAAGCAGGGAAGACGCAATAGCGTATTTGGATAAAGCGAAAGAAGACGCAAAGAAAGTGGACGCGGAAAAAGGGCTGCCTGAAGGGACGACGTTTAATCAGGAGATGGCGTTATTAAATGACTTTTTGGCAAAGGGCGGGAGCATATTAAACTGCGCGTCAAGCGCTTTATTTACGGATTTAGGCGGAGCGGTAAGCGAAGGTTTATTGGCGCTGCAAGCGTTGAGCATTGAGCTAGGGAGTGGCAATCTTACTTCAGAAAGCGTACAGGGCGGGCAGCTGCATACGAGCGAAAACGCGATAAACGAGGTATTGAAAGCGCACGGGAAAGAGTCGGCAGGATATAACATAGGCATAAACGACTTGGCGAATTCAATGAACCCCGGAGACACGGCGATATTGCATGTTGACGGGGATCATTACGTTACGGTGACAAAAAATGCAGACGGAACGCTGAGCGTAACGGATCCGAATAAGAATAACGGCAAGCCGTTGACATATAGCAGCGAAGAGTTTACGAAACTGATAAGCGGCGGCACGGCAAAGACGACTGACGGACAAAGCGTAGCTGGATATACGAAGGTAGCTGATGGAAACGGTCAGGTAAAAGTAGTTACGGATTCCAAAGGTGTAGCGAAACAGGGAACGCAGCAGAGCGTGACCGACATGAAGAATACCAGAGGCGCGAGTATATTCAGCAGGTTTGGAAAGTGGGTAAGCAAAACCGTAGATGGGGCTGTTAAAGCCGTTAAATCGGTGGTTAAAGGCATAGTTACTCTTGCCAAATCGATATACCACGGAGTAATTGACATAGTAGTAGGAGCGGCAAAATTAGTATGGGGAGTGCTCAAGACAATAGGCGGATTTTTCTACGGACTATTCACGGGTGATTGGAAAGTGATGAAGAGCGGTTTTAAATCTTTGGTAGCCGGGTTGGGCCAACTATTTACCGGTATTGGAAAAATAGTAGCCGGAGTAGTAGTGTGCGTCATAAATTCGTTCAGCGCGATGTTGTACAGCGTGGGATTAGATAAGACGGCAAATCAGCTAAACAAATGGGCGGATAAATCATACAACAAGATAGTAGCGGTATGCGCGATAGTAGTTGCGGTAGCATTGATAGTAGTTTTAAGTTTAACCGGCGTGGGCACGGCGCTTGCCGGAGCGCTTTTCCCTGCCATGACCGGATTGGCTGCAACATTAATGGCAACCGGCATAACTATGGCAGTGGTTGGCGCGGGTATAGCAGCAGCCGGCGTGGCGATGAAGGAAGTGGGAAAAAATACCGGCCAGAAATGGCTGGAAAAAACCGGTCAAATTATGACAAAAGCCGGTTTGATCATCGGCGCTATCGGAATTGCCGTTGCGGCATCGGCTTTTATTGCGGGACCTCTGGCGGCAGTGGGAAACTTTATCTGGTCGGCTACAGGCGCTAGTGCGATAAGCGGCGCGTTGGGCGGAGGCGTAGTAGGAACTATAGTCGGCGGAGTTGTTGCGACGACTGTGGTGTCAACTGCACTATTCGCTGTCGGACAAGGCATCCGCCTTGTTGGCGTGTGGACGGACAGCGATTTATTGAAAAAGATCGGGACAGCTATAGGCGGAGCTCCCGGCAATTATAAATTTTCGATTATTCCGTTTGTTGTTGAAGTAGGCTGGGAGGACGGGCATTTCGGCTACGGAGTAGGCGTAGGAATGACGTTCGGAAACGCAGGTTTTATCGGATATCAGAAATTCAGAAGTTTTGCTAAAGTAGATATGCCGGACGGCTCAAGAGGTTATTTTACAAAAACAAAAGCCGGCGTAGATTTGGATGTAGGCGGATGGGGGGCTTCTTGCCTTTGGTCCACCGACAATATATACGGAAAGTGCTGGAAAATCGGAGCAAAAGCAACTTTCCCTCCCGGAGGCGGAGCCACGGTCGGCCTGTATGTTAATTATCAGGAAAAAGACGCTTATGGCAACCATACCGACGGCTGGTCTGTATCAGGCAGCGTGGGATTCACCACAGGCAGCACATACGTAGGCCTAAGCACATCATACAATACTAAGTATCAAACACTGAGCGTCAATGCAAGTATCAGCACCGGCATTCAAAAGGATGGCACTCAAAGTCCCAACGCCCTAAGTCTTTCTTTCGGCGGTTCATACAGCTTTAAAAACGGCGACTGGTCAACCAATGTAAGCGCAGGCACTAAGTGGGGGCAGGTCGGATTCAACCACTCGGTGCTTACTGATGAGTACGGGAACCGTTCCGTAACTAACGGAATGTCGGTAAATCTTACTTACAACAAAAGAGATCCCGGTCCCGCCGCCGGCAAATACCAGCTTCGCGATATGGCAAGCATTAACATAGGCTACAGTAAAACTAAGGTTTATGATAAACACGGCAACTTTCTCCAAGACAGCGACAACTGGAGCGCCAGCGCCAGTATTAATTTCGACAATATTATGGCTTACGGCAACATCAAGGGTTTATCAGATACTCTTTCTAAATCTTTAGGATTTCAAACAGGTCTTCTTTCGTCTATTTTCGGCATAAAAGAAAACAGCGCTTTGGGCAAGATATTTAACGGCGTACAGGAAACCGATAAAGATGGCAACCCTGTGTTCATTCAAGATAAAAATGGTAATTCTATTCCTAAAATGACAGGAGGCGTAAAACAAGTTGGCTGGTCTCAAGCGCTGCAAAGCGGAATTAATACAGCTTTCGCAAATTATCAGGCAAAGCGTGAATATAAACTTGATAAAGAGCATTCGACCGAAGCAAAACAAATATATATATCAAAGAAAGGCAACGGCAGAATCGAAATTGATCACGGAGATACAGGGAATCTTTCTGCCACAATGTACGGAAAAGACGGAGGTTTTTTAAGAACAATAAATTTACAAGGAAATACGGCAA
>WQUP01000174.1 GCA_009782015.1 Endomicrobiia bacterium
CGGAAGAAAATATATAAAAGACGCCGTTTTAAACGGCGCGGCAGCCGTTGTTTCCGACAAGAAAGACGACACGTTAAAAATAACCCAGCTCATAGTCGAAGACGTGTTTCGGTTTATGTCTCTTTTCAGCGCTGAGTTTTACCGCTATCCAGACAAAGAGCTTACGGTGATAGGCATCACCGGCACAAACGGCAAGACGACGGTTACATACATGATAGAAAGCATATTGGCGCAGGCTGGCATGGCGTGCGGGGTTATCGGCACTATTAATTACAGATACGGCGGAAAAATTATCAATGCCCCAAACACTACGCCGCAATCAGCCGACATATATAAAATGATGAGAGAGATGGCTGACGGCGGAATTAAGTATCTTGCCATGGAAGTTTCGTCGCATTCTCTTGCACTCGGAAGGGTGCGCGGCATAGAGTTTGACATAGCTGTATTTACTAATTTGTCGCAGGATCATCTTGATTTTCATAAGGATATGGAAAGTTATTTTGAAGCTAAATCTCTGCTTTTTAAGGGGCTCGGAGCTTCCGGCGCGGACATTAAAAAGAGTAAAAAGTATGCTATAATTAACGCTGACGATAAATACGGTAAAAAACTCTCAAAAATCAATACTAATTCGCAAATAGTTTTGTACTCTGCAAAAGAGCAGGATGCGGGTTTTAAAGCGGAAAATATATTGCTTGAAAGCAGCTGCACTGAGTTTGATATTGTTTACAGAGGTTGCGGCTTCCCGTATTCAGACATTACGGGACAGGCTCCGGCCGCAATGACGAAACATACGGAGATGAGGCAGATAGGTCTTCACAATGTTTACAATGCGCTTGCTTCGGTTGCCGCGTGCGTGTTCTGCGGCGTTCCGTTTGAGAAGGCTGCGGAGGCGGTAAAGTTTTTGCCTCAGGTCCCGGGAAGATTGGAAGCGGTTGACGCGTCCGGAGCCGGATTTGAAATAGTCATCGATTTCGCGCATACCCAAGACGCCATGGTGAACGTCATCTCCGCAATCAAAAAACTTAACCCCAAAAGAATAATAACGGTTTTCGGATGCGGCGGGGACAGAGACAGGGCAAAAAGGCCTCTGATGGGCAAGACTGCCGTCGAGATGAGCGATTTTGTTTTTGTGACTTCGGATAATCCGAGAAAAGAAGATCCAAAGCAGATAATACTCGATATCGAAGTCGGCATCAAAAGAGCGGGGAAAAACAATTACAAAATAATACCAGACAGGGAAACGGCGATAAAAGATGCCGTTGCGATGGCTGATAAAGGCGACATTGTGCTTCTTGCCGGCAAAGGGCACGAAACAAGCCAGATAATAGGAACCGAGAAACTTCCTTTTAACGATAAGGAAATTGCCGCGAAATATCTGCGTATGCGCGAAGAGCGCAAAAAAACGCAGAGAAAAAGCGGGCAAGAGGAGTTTAACTTCTAATGGAATCATTTTACGTCAAAGACCTGATAAAAGCCGTAAACGGAAAATTTCTGCTCGGAGATCCGAATCTGCAGGTTAAAAGCGTCTCCATCGATTCAAGAACCGTAAAAAAAGGACAGTTTTTTTTCGCGATAAAAGGCAAAAACTTCGACGGGCACGATTTTATCAAAGACGCGGTTGAAAGAGAAGTCTCCGGCATAGTCTATTCTGAAGACGACGCAGATTTTGCAAATCCTTTCCCGAAATTTCCTTCCATAGTAAAAGTTTCCGACACCGAAGAGGCGCTCGGAAACCTCGCAAAAGCGTACCGCCGGCGTTTTGACGACGTCAAAGTTGTCGGAATAACCGGCTCCAACGGAAAGACCACTACAAAAGAGATGCTTACGTCCATACTCAAAAGAAAAGGCAAGACCATAAACAACAAGGGAAACTTCAACAACAGGATAGGGCTTCCGATGTCGGTGCTGGATATGAGATCGGAGCACAAGTACGCCGTTTTCGAGATGGGAACTTCCCTGCACGGCGAAATTAAAATTCTTTCGGATATTTTAAGGCCCGACGTAGGAATTATCACAAACATAGGCTTTTCGCATCTTGAGACTTTCAACTCTCCGGAAGGCGTTTTCAAGGAGAAGCGCGCGCTGTTGGACAATGTGGCCGACGACGGTTTTATAGTCGTTAACAATGACGACGATTTTTTAAAAAGAATTTCCCACCAGCACTATTCAAAAAAAATGATCACTTTTGCGCTTTACGGCGGCGCCGACATATACGCTAAAAACATTTCGCTTTGGGCCGACAAGCCGTCTTTCGAGCTCCATACGGCGAACGGCTCGGTAAATATCGAGATGCCGGTAAAAGGAAGATTTAATGTGATGAACGCCCTTGCCGCGGCCGCTGCTGCGTTCGGGCTCGGCTTAGGGCTTGAAGAAATAAAATACGGGATAGAAAACTTTACTCCGCCGGCAATGCGCATGGAAACGGCTGTTCTTGCGTCAGGAGCAATTCTTATAAACGACGCTTATAACGCAAATCCGTCTTCAGTAAGAGAGTCTGTCCAGGCGGTCTGCGAATCCTATGGCGACGGAGAGATAAATCTCGTATTGGGCGACATGCTTGAGCTCGGCGAGAAAGCATCCGATTATCACTTTTCGCTCGGAGAGTTTTTAAACTCCCAAAGGGTTAAGTCCATATATCTTATCGGCGATATGAGCCTCTATACCAAAGAGGGGCTGACTAAAAAAACCGCGTATCACGCAAAAGACGAAGATGTTCTTTTCAAAATGCTTCAGCGCGCTCCGGTAAATAATAAATCCGTTTTTCTGTTTAAGGCGTCAAGAGGCATGCATCTCGAAGAAATTTATTCCAAATTCCGCGGTTTTTTGGATAAAGGGAAAAAATAATGCTCTATCACATTTTTTACCCGCTCAGCGGCCTATTCACTCCGTTTAACGTTTTCCAGTACATAACTTTCAGGGCCGGCGGCGCCGTGCTTACAAGCCTTTTGATATGCATGATAGCCGGGCCGTACGTCATAAAAAAGCTGACTAATCTTAAGATAAAACAGACCGTGAGAACGGACGGTCCGTCAACGCACAAAAGCAAAAACGGCACGCCCACAATGGGCGGCATACTTATTTTGGTTTCAATAATAATTTCCGCGCTTTTGTGGGCGCGCCTTGACAACAGATTTATTCTCTGGCTTCTCGCCGGAACGCTGTGGCTTGGCGCTATCGGGTTTTTAGACGACTATTTGAAACTCAGCAAAAAAGATCCGAACGGTCTTTCCGCCAAAGGCAAACTTTTCTGGCAGACTATTTTTGCCGCTTCGGTCGCGGCATATCTTAGCTTTTTTCCTTCAAACTCCGAATATTTTACTCTTGTAAACATTCCTTTTCTTAAAAGTTTTTTTGTAAACTTCTCGTTTTTTTATTTTGTTTTCGTGATGGTGGTTATTGTCGGAAGCTCCAATGCCGTAAATCTCACCGACGGGCTGGACGGCCTTGCCATAGGCTGCATAGTCATTGCGGCGTTCACACTGGCTTTGTTTGCGTATTTTGCCGGACACTTTCAAATATCGAATTATCTCAAAATAGTTCCCGTGCAGGGAGCCGGAGAAATTACGGTATTTCTTTTTGCCGTCGTAGGAGCGGGTTTGGGGTTTCTGTGGTTCAATTCTCATCCGGCGGAAGTTTTTATGGGCGATACCGGCAGCTTGTTTTTGGGGGGAGTTCTCGGCATGACGGCTGTTTTTATAAAGCAGGAGCTGATCCTTGTTCTTTTGGGCGGTGTTTTCGTTATGGAAGCGCTTTCCGTGCTCATACAGGTTTCCGTATATAAGAGGACAAAAAAGAGAGTATTCAGAATGGCTCCGCTGCACCATCACTACGAGATGCTCGGGCTTGCCGAAACAAAAGTTACGATAAGATTTTGGATAGTTGGGATAATACTTGCGATTCTTTCTTTTGCTTCGCTGAAACTGCGCTGAAGGCGGAAGTTTAGAAGTTTGGATGATTGGAAGCTTGGCAAAAGCAGTGGTTG
>WQUP01000175.1 GCA_009782015.1 Endomicrobiia bacterium
GGCAGGAGCTGAGCAACTACGGATTGCTTCCGGAAGAGTGGGGCGGCGATACCATAGTGGTTGACATATCCGCAAAACAAAAATTGAATATATCGAACCTTCTTGAGATGGTTTTGCTCAGAGCTGAAATGATGGAGCTTAAGGCCAATCCCGACAGACATGCCGAAGGCATAGTCGTCGAAGCAAAACTCGATTCCAGAAAAGGTCCGATAGCCACGCTTCTTGTCGAAAAAGGCACGCTCAAGATTGGCGACAATCTCGTAATCGGCACGACTTACGGAAAAGTAAGAGCCATGGCCGACGAATACGGCAAAAGATTTAACGAAGCTCCTCCCAGCACGCCTGTCGAGGTGCTCGGCATAAACGAGCCGCCGCAGGCGGGCGATAAGTTTGTTGCAGTAGAGCACGAATCGCAGGCCAGAGAGATAGCCCAGTCCAGAAAAGAAAAAGTAAAAGCCGACGCTTTGCGTCCGAGGCATCATCTTTCGCTTCTTGACATAAGCGCAGGAAAAACCAAGGACTTGAGAATAATTCTTAAAGCGGACGTTCAAGGGTCGCTCGGAGCTTTAGGCGACGCTCTCGACAGAATGTCCACTTCGGAAATAAGTCTGAAAATAATACACAGAGGCGCGGGCTCGATAACGGAATCCGACGTAGCTCTTGCGGTCGCGTCGGACGCTCTGATAGTAGGTTTCAACCTAAGGCCTGATGCAGCGGTAGAAAAACTTGCAGAGTCGGAAGGCGTCAACATAAACGTTTACAGGATTATTTACGATCTTATAGCCGATGTGAAAGCTGCGATGGAGGGTCTGTTAGACCCGGATTTAAAAGAAAAAATTCTCGGAAAAGCCGTAGTCAAACAGGTTTTTAAACTTTCAAGTTCCGGCACGATTTCAGGCTGCTCTGTAATCGACGGAAAGATACAGAGAGGCGCGAAAGTAAGGCTTTTAAGAGACAACGTAATCGTTTTTGAAGGCAATATTTCGTCCCTCAAGAGATTTAAAGACGACGCAAGGGAAGTTGAGAAGGGTTACGAGTGCGGAATAGGCCTTGAAAACTTTTCCGACATAAAGCCCGGCGACATAATAGAGAACTTTACGACGGAAAAAGTCGCAAGAAAACTCGACTAAAAGCAATTAATAGTTAATAGTGAATAGTTAATAGTTTTTGCGGCATATAGTTTTTCCGTGTTCTTTTAATTATTAACTATTAACTGTTAACTATTCACTGGGGTTAAAAAATGCCTTTATCTTACAAACGTTCAACCAGGGTCGGCGCTCTTATAAAAGAGACGGTTTCTGATATTATAAGAGACATTCGGGAACTGAATGTCGGGCTTGTGACTATTATGGGCGTGAAACTGACCGACGATCTTTTGACATGCAGGATTTTCTACTCCGTTTTCGGAAGCGATGAAGACAAGAAAAACGTTGCCAACGTTTTGAAAGACAAGACAAAAGACGTCCGCCATGCGCTTGCCGTCAAGCTTAATCTCAGACGCACCCCGACCATAGAGTTTGTGTATGACGACAGCAATGAAAACGCGTCAAAAGTTTTTGACATACTCGACAAAATAAAAAGTGAAGAGTGATTAACGGCAATTACGAATTGGGTGTCTCTAAAAACCCTAAAAATCAGCGCAAAGCGAGTGGTGTCATCCCGAACTTGTTTCGGGATCTCGGAAGTTTACTTCCGAAACTTGTTTCAGCATCTCGTCGTGAAAAGATTAACGGCAGATCCTGAAACAAGTTCAGGATGACACGACTATGGGGTTTTTAGAGAAACCCAATTACGAATTACGAATCAACTGCAAAATAAATGTAGTTCCCTCGCTCCTTGCGGGAGAGGGCAGGGTGAGGGGTTGCCTTTGTCGTAAATGACAGCAAAAACATATTATGAAAACTTCAATATCAAAATCAGATTTAAAAAACATATCCGAAATATCAAAAATAATCAAACAATCAAAAACTTTTTTTATAGCGGGGCACATAAAACCCGACGGCGATTGCCTGGGGTCTGCTTTGGCGTTATGCTCGGCGCTTAGAAGAATGGGGAAAAAGGCCGACGTTTACTGCTCCGGCAAAGTGCCTGCGGGCCTCGAGTTCATGTCCGGCGCGAACAATATAAAATATAAAGCTGGCAAGAACGATGTTTTTGACTGCGCGATAATACTCGAATGCATAAACTTTTCCCGCATGGGCGACATAATCGAGCCGCGCCAGGCCAAAAAAGTGATCAACATAGACCACCATTCGATGTTTACCAGCTTCGGCGACGCAAATTACATAGTTCCGTCGTCGTCTTCCACTGCAGAGCTGATTTTGAATATTTTCGAATTCATGAAAATCAAACCTGCAAAAGAAGAAGCGGAAAATCTTTATGTCGGCATTGTGACCGATACGGGACGTTTTCAGCAGCTTAACACCACCGCAGGCTCCCATATAGCCGCCGCAAAACTTATCGATGCCGGAGTCATGCCCAATGAGATTGCAAAAAAAGCATATGACAGCAACTCTTTAGGCAGCGTAAAGCTGCTGGGGTTTGCGCTGTCAGATATTAAAACTTTGTTCGGCGGACAGCTGGCATATATTTTTCTCACGGATAAAATGTTTAAAGAAAGCGGCGCTTGCGAAGATGAAACCGAAAGGATAATAAATTTTACCATGTCTATAAAGGGCGTAAAAGTCGGATGTCTGTTTAAGAAGACCGCGAAAGGCGAGACAAAAATAAGCTTTCGTTCCGTAAGAGATTTCGACGTTCTTGAAGTTGTCAGACAATGCGGCGGCGGAGGGCACAAAAATGCCGCGGGCTGTACCGTTAAAAAAAATATGCAGGCTTCTTTGGAGTTCATAAAAGAAGCTTTCAAAGAGAAGCTGGATGCCAAACCGCGCAAAACCTCAAAATAATTTCGACGAAACTCTTTCCGGCATGCTGCTTTTGGATAAGCCGTCCGGAATTACGTCTTTCAAAGCCGCTTCAAAAATCAGAAAAACTTTAAATGTAAAAAAAACCGGACACTGCGGAACTCTAGATCCTTTGGCGACAGGCCTTCTTTTGATACTTGTCGGCAAGGCCACTAAGCTGCAGGACAAGTTCATGAAAAAAGATAAAGTTTACAGGGCGTCTTTTCTTTTAGGCGTATCGACCGACAGCGGCGACACGGAAGGGAACGTTGTAGAGAAAAAAGATTGTTCGCATGTTACCGCCGGCGATGCGGAAAAAGCGCTGAAAGGTTTTGTCGGAGAAATAAGCCAGATCCCGCCGATGTATTCGGCCTTAAAATACGGCGGAAAAAAGCTTTACGAATTGGCAAGAAAAGGCATAACCGTTGAGAGACAGCCGCGCAAAGTTACAATCAAAAGCATTGAAATGGTTTCGTTTAAAGACGGTATTGCCGAAGCCGTAATAGAATGTTCAAGCGGCACATACATAAGGACGCTTGCCGAGGATTTCGGCAAAGCTTTAGGTTGCGGCGCAACGGTATGCGCGCTGCGCAGGGAAAAGATCAACGGATTTGACGTCGCAGACGCGCTTAAAGCAGAAGATTTCGAAAATGCCGATAAAATAAAATCGTCGCTTATAAGTATTGAAGAGCTCAAGATGTCATGTTGAGCGAAGCGACGGGGTCCCCGATTTACACTCGGGTATAAACTCCGTAGAAACATCTGCCTTTAACGGCAGATCCTTCGGGAACAGAATTCTTAAGGATTGATGACCGGAAAGCAGTGTCATTCCGAACTTGTTTCGGAATCTTGTTGTTGAAGGGAAAAGGCTAGATCCTGAAACTAGTTCAGGATGACACCGAAAACGAATCAGGGTGACAAATACATTATGAACAAAAAATCAGCCGTAACCATAGGCGCTTTTGATGGTGTTCACAAAGGGCACCAGTTCTTAATTTCCGAGACCGTCAATATTGCCGCCTGCAAAGGCTTAAAAAGCGTTATAGTGGTTTTGGAAAGGCCGGTAAAGAAAGTGCA
>WQUP01000176.1 GCA_009782015.1 Endomicrobiia bacterium
CGTGCTGTCCTTTATCATTTTAATCGATAAATAATCGCCGCTTTTTAATTGTATATACCCCGTATACAATGTATTTTGACCGCCCAATCTAGCAACCTGCTGAAATTTAAAATCATAGTTGTTTATAACTATATGGTCGACTACGCCGCCGGTATTAAATCGGCTATCTTTGTTGCCAAGCAAATCCTTAACGATTTCAGCAACAACGTCGTATTCTTTGTTCTCTTCCAACTCTCCATACGCGTTTGATATTAATTTTCCTTCAACATAATCTCTTTCCAATTCTTTCGGTATTACAGACCGAGCAGAGTCCGCGGTATTTGCCCTTGCCTGCACAACTTTAAAGCTGTCATTTGCGTCAAACCCGCACTCCACATTCGGAGCAAAGCCGAATTCTTGTTTTATTTTGCCTATTGCCCTTATGATCTCGGATACTTTTCCCTTTTCTTTCTTTGTAAATATTCTCTTCTTTACGCCCTTTATTACTCTTTTTAATTCGCTTGCGCCATTTTCGTTTGTTTCTACTTTCCAATCTTTTGTAGCCGGTTCTGAAGGCTCTATTACTTTAAATTTTCCTTTTTTAAAATCCAGCACTCTTACTTTCAAACGGTCAGGCGTTACGCTGCCGTCAACTATGCCTTTGCATTCGCCGTAGGCTATGTTTATTGTAAGGATGTCGCCGTCTAACAACGCAACTCCGCTTGTCTTGAAGTCCACCCATTCCTGTATTGTTAACGCAGGCTCCACCATTACTCCGTACGTTACCATATCGTCTATTGCTTTGTCGGAGTAAAACGATTCAAAGACTTCCGCTATGGCTTTTGAAACGTCTTCTCTTTTTACTTTTGTTTTAGATTCCGCCATGCCTGCAAACGGGTGATTTTCTTTATCTTCATTTTTGCCGGCTGAGCGGACTGCGGATAAATCTATCCCAAGTTCGTCCATTTTTTCTAATACTAAAGCTATCAACCCTTTTGCATGTTCTTCGCTTTCTATGTTTTCATACGTTTCTTTTATCAATTCTTTTATTCGTTCGCGAAGCGGTCTTATCCGGTCTTTTTTATCGGCGGCGCTTAATCCGGCGTCGTTTATTATCGCTTCTATTTTTTCATTTAAGCCGTCATACTCCGCCGCTCTTTTGCCTAAATAATACCTTATCCCGTTATCGTCTATTGTCAGAAGCTGCGGTATTATGTTTTCGCCTTTGGCGTTAAACACTTTCTTTAGCATTTCCGCCAAATTCCAGCCTTTGCTGCCGTTTCGTTCTTTGTCTCCGGGATTTAATTCGTCATATTTCTTTACTATTTCGGCAAGTTTTATATCATCAAGCGGAGTTTTGGAGGTTCTTGATTTTTGCGGTTCAGATGATATTTTAGATATTTTTGCTTTGTTTGCCGTTTCGTAATCTTCTACTTTTGCGTCTTTGTCTAAAAATTCTATTTTCCCCTGCGCTCTGTTTAACAATAATATGCCGCCGTCTTGAATATTAATTTTTTCGCTTTTGCCGGTTTGCGTTTGAATTCCGGTTCGCTCGTCTTCTCTTATTTCTCCCGCAGGAACAACCGCATTTATATCCAGACTTCCGTCTCTTTTGAGTGTAGTTCCGCTTAGCACCATTGACATTTTTTCGCGGTTGCGCATTTCTATCGCCGCATGGCTTGTATATCCGCCGCCTAATGTTAAAACAGCGCCGATTTGATCTAAAATCTCCATATCTGCGGGCTTTGTGTAGGGTACTATCCAGATCATATATTTTGCCCGGTCAGGATATTTTTTTATCATTGCTTTTATTTTCTTTCTGTCGGGACTGGAATCTATTACCGCTGTTCCTGCGAATTGCTCAGTTGCGCCTTGAGACGTTACATACGCCCCGATTTCAGGATTTTTTGCAGGGATAATTTTCTGTTTCAAGTTTTCTATAATGGCTTCTTTGTCGCTTTCCATTATGTTTTCTGTTTCTGCATACTCATATCCTTCATTGTGCAATATCTCTAACAACTGGCTTGCATTTAATAATTCCCTGCCCTTATCGCTTACGCGCTCTGCTTTCACCGCTTGTATTGTTTTGCCTTTGCTTACTATTGCTTTAACGGACAAATAATCTCCGTTTTCAAGCTGTATATAGCCTGTCTGCAAAGTGTTTTGCCCGCCGAGCACGGCAATTTCTTGAAAATTGAAGTATCCGGGATTGATTATTTGGTTTATCAGCGCGCCCGCGTCAAATAATTTATTGGCGTTTTTACCAAGCAATTCTTGCACGATTTCAGTTTCAACATCATAGCTGCCATTCTTTTCCAGCTGCCTTTGCGCATTCAAAATTACTCTGCCTTCGGCATAAGCTCTTTCAAGCGGTCTGTTGAAATAGTTGTCTATTAAAGACTGAGGATTATCTTCATATTCCGCTTCTAAATTATCTGCCATTACTTCAAGACCCAAATCTTCTAATATCGGATTAAATTTATTTTGAATTGTTTTAAACGGCGGCTTCGTATATCTGTCCGGATTAATTGATTGTCCAAAGCTGGTATACTTGCGAAACTTATTTAAATAATTGGATTCTTTGAAATTACGGGACTCTTCCCAATGCCCGTATAATTCCTCCGAGAAAAAATTATGAACAGCCGTCTCTATACCGGAGTCTGCGTTTAATTCGACAGACCGAGAAGTACCGAACACAAGCATTGTTCGAGTTAATATATCCGCAAGATCATCTCCGTTATTAAGTCCCGTGTCTTTATCAAGCTTTGCTTTCAGCCCTACAATTTCCGCATCTTTCCCGTCGTCTCTAATTACGTCAAAGCCGATTTTCTCTAAAACCCTTGCTATATACTCTAAACGCCTCCTGTTTCTATCGCCGGCGCTGCCTTCGTAAAAAGATATTGATATCCCCCTGCCGCTCTCGCTGAAATCTGCTTTTAACGATACTCTGTGCAACCCGAATCTACAGCTCCAAAACAACGTATCGTCTTTTAGAACTATTCCGTCCATTTCAAAAGCATAAAAGCTTGCCATCAATGCCCTGAAAACCTTCATAAATTCAAAATTTATTTTACCGTCTTTTGATAAGTTAATAAGCTTTATATCTTTATCCGCAAAATTCGAAAAATAGGTAAACGCATTTTTTTCCGCGTCTTTCAGTTCAAACTGGTGTGTGAATTGATAGTCCATAATGCGCTTCATCAAAATATCGAAAAATCCGTCTTCTCCGGTTTTATGTATATAGTTAACCAGCCTGTTTAGCATTTCTTTTATTTCAGGAAAGCTTTTTCCGCGGATACCTTCTTTAAATTGATCATATTCTTTTTGGCAATCCAGCGACTTATCGGGATTTATTTGCGACACAATTTCTATCATATGCCGCGCATAACCAAGCGTTATTTCAAGATCTTTTTCATTGCTGATAGGATTGATAGACTGCAGAGCAGCTTCATTATAATCCAAAAAAGAAACCGGAACGCTGCGGTTTTGCGATAAAACATAAATTTTAAGAATATTGTTGATTTCAGGCAAATCTGTATTTAAATCCGCTGACGCGGCAAAAACATATCTTTCCATTTCATCCATTGATGCAAATGACGCCGCTTGAGGCAATTTAGACGCCAATGAGTTCAATACTAAGTGTTTTTGAAAAGCAGGCTCTTTCCAAAAAAGATCAGGCGTATATTTAGGATATTGTATTTCGATATGATGGGATTTTAATTTTCCGGAAAATTTGATCAAATGGTAATGATATGCGTCATCTTTCTGCTTGGTATCAAAAACATTGTCAATCTCTATTGCTTTTTCTATTTCCCTTGGACCGACCGGCCCAATGGAACTGAAAGGATACATAGCGTAATCATATTTTCCCGAAAGAATTTCTTTAACAAGCTCGTTGTTTCCATATTTATCAATAAGTTTTTCAATTCCTACGGAAAGAAGATTGTTATCTTTCCAAAATT
>WQUP01000177.1 GCA_009782015.1 Endomicrobiia bacterium
TACAAAGGGTATAATCTGCCTTAGAAGCAGACAGACAATGAGCGTGTAAAACCTTAAACATAGATTTCCGTTTTACAGGGATGGCAAGTAAAGAAAAATATAAAAACCTCTTCGAAAAACTTTCGGAGAGGTTTTTAAATTCATTAACAGTAAGATTGATGCATATGTTTTAATTTTCTATGCCTGCCAGCCATACGGTACCGGAAGACGTATCTACGTTCCCGCCCTTGAAATCAATATAATCTTGACAAAACTGCGAACTTCCGCCCCACGTGTATGTTACAGTTATTCTGTATTCATCCGGAGGTATAGGGTTTCCTCCAGGGTCAGGGGCATCTCCTCCGCCTTTAGGTTTAAAAGACATCGTAGAGGCTGGTTCTGGATTAGCTGTAAATTCCGTTACCGGCTCATTCGGAGATGAAAAAAATCCGAAAGCAGATTTGTCAATACCCCACAATACTTTGATATTTTCCATATCTATAGGATTGCCCGATTCATACACCGTAGCGGTAAACTTGCCGTGTGCCTCGTATTGAATGCCGTCAGGTCTTGGAGAAATTCTTACCGTATAATTGTTTGTCGAGGAAACCGATCCCGATCCTCCTCCGCTTTTACTGTCGTTGCCGCACCCTGCCACAAAGCCACATGCCGCTAAAGCCAAAACAAAGAGCAACATCTTTTTCATTTGGTTGTCTCCTTTTTTTATTTAAGCCCGATGCGTCTTAAGCGCCCGCATCCGCAGCCTAGTATGCATAGATTTTAGTTTAGTAAGACGCAAATTGCAAGAGCATCAGGAGCAAAATACAGGATTAAAAAGCAATCCTGTTGTCAATGCCGACGAAAGTCGGTATCCATTTTCACTAAAAGCTCTTTTAACATTATGTCTTTTAAAGGCAACTTGGATACCGACTTTCGCCGGTATGACAACAAGCACATTTTTAAATGGGTTTCTCTAAAAACCTGCAATCTTGTCATCCCGGAGTGTCTCTGTCCAGGATCTGCAGTTTTTTGTCGTCGATCAAGCTTTAAGGCAGATTCCGGACTACTGCCTTCCGGAATGACAAACAGGGGTTTTTAGAAAAACCCAAATACGATTGCCGCGGTTCAAAACATAGTAAATATTGACATTATAATCGATTTATTGTAGATTATCAGTGTAAATTTTACTATTTTTAGAGGCTTGTTATGGAATTCAGTAAAACTCCTATGCCTTATGATGCTATTGCCGCGTCTTTAAGCGGGTACGAATCTGTAAAAGATAAAATAGCGGCCTTAAATAAAAAAGGCGATATTATACGGTTAAAAAAAGGATTGTATTCGGTTTCTCCAAAACTTGCCAATCAAAAAGTCAGCCTTGAAGCAATAGCGAATAATCTTTACGGGCCGTCTTATGTATCTTTGGAAAGCGCTCTGGCTTATTACGGTCTGATTCCGGAGAAAGTTTATACCGTTCGTTCCGCGTGTTTTAAAAGAGGAAAAAGTTTTGCTACTCCGTTTGGAAAATTCGAATACTTTAAAACGCCTGAGAGATACTTTCAGACGGGCATTAATCAGGTTTTTGCCGATTCGGTTTCTTTTCTTATTGCAAGTCCTGAAAAGGCGGTTTGCGATATGTTTTATGTTTCAAGCAATTTGCGTTTGCAGTCCGCAAAAGCGGTTGCGCAATATCTGACCGGCTTTTTACGCATAGACGGCGAACAAATTAAAAAATTCAACGAACATATTATTGAGGATATTTTATCTGCGGGCGTTAAAAAAACAGAAATCGCAAACTTCTTAAAGGCGGTTAAAAATGCCGAATAAAGTATTTGACCAAATGATGTCCCGATATGAAATTTTAACGGATGCAGACTATAAAAATGCTCTGCATGAAGTTATGCAGGAAATAGCGCTGGCAGGTTTATACCGCGGAGGTTTTTTTGAAAAAGCCGCGTTTTACGGCGGAACCGCGCTGCGAATTTTTTATAAAACGGACAGGTTTTCGGAAGATTTGGATTTTTCGCTTATAAAGGCCGATAGAGATTTTAAGTTAGAGGAGTATTTCGCCGATATTGAAAACGAATTTACGGCTCTCGGAAGGAGCGTATCGATAAAGAAAAAAGAAAAACAAAAAGCGTCGAATATAGAGTCCGCCTTTTTAAAAGATGACACTGAAATTTATGATTTAAAGCTTAGAAAACAAAATATAAAAATCAAAATAGAGGTTGATACGCAGCCTCCGGAATGTTTTGAAACGGAATACAGAGTAATGCTTTTGCCTTTTTCTTTTATGGCAAGATGTTTTTCTTTGCCGGATTTATTCGCGGGGAAAGTTCATGCATTTTTGTACAGACAATGGAAAACAAGGGTTAAAGGCAGGGACTGGTATGACTTTGAATGGTATATAAAAACTAATGCGCGTTTGAATCTTAAGCATTTTGCAAGCAGAGCCGGACAGTTTTCAGGAAACGGGCATATCCCGGAAAATGCCAAAGAGTTAAAAACTGCGTTGAAAGAAAAAATATTGAAAACCGATGTGGAAGCGGCAAAAGCCGACGTGCTGCCTTTTATAAAAAACCCCGAAGATATTAAAATATGGTCTCAAGATTATTTTATTCAATTGACAGACATGATGAAGTTTTTATGATACGGGGTTTTTAAATAAACTCGAGCGTGAATATTTAACCCAAGATATCAAATCTTTCTTTTTTTGGAAATTTCGTACAGGATTACGGCTGATGCGCATGATGCGTTGAGCGACGATATCGTGTTTTCCTGCGGTATGGAAATCAGGAAATCGCAGTTTTTCTTTGTAAGCGCGTGAAGGCCGAAACCTTCGCTGCCTATGACTACCGCAAGCGGAAATGGGAGTTGTGCTTCTTCAAGAAGCTGTTCGTTGTTTTCCGCTCCTGCAACCCAGAAGCCCTGCTGCTTTAACAATTCTATCGTTTGGTTTGTATTTACTACTCTTGAGACGGGTATATGCTCAATCGCTCCGGCCGACGCTCTTGAAACCGTTTCATTAACTCCTGCCGCGCGCCATTTAGGTATTACTACTCCGTCAGTGCCGAATGCGACGCAGTTTCTTATTATGGCTCCGAGATTATGCGGGTCTTCTATGCCGTCCAAAATTACAAGCAGCGGTTTCGGGCTTTTCTTTGATTTTTCAATAAGTTCTTCGATTTCAAGATACTCCATCGGCGATACTTCCGCGGCAATCCCCTGGGAATTTTCGGAAAATCTGTCAAGCTTTTCCGGCGGGACATTGTGCACGGCTATGCCTTTGCTGCGCGCAATATTTAAAATTTCGGTAATCGCTGCGCCCCTTGCAGTCTGCGCCACTAAAATTTTGTTTACCGTGCGTTTTCCTGCCTTAAGAAGCTCCAAAACGGAGTTCCTGCCGCAGATGATATTTTCTAAAGGCTCGTTAACGGGTTTATTTTTATTCATGTATTGTCGTCATTGCGGTCCCCGATTAAGACATTCGAGGATGACATTGCTTGACCCGCAATCTCCTTAATTAGACTGTCAGTAACGCCTATATCTTTGCTTAAATCTTTCCAAGAAGGATTAAAGGCATTAATCAATTCATTTTTCCAACTGCGTTTCCAGTTTTTTAATTGTTTTTCGCGATTAATGGCATCAATCACAGAATTGCTGATTTCATAATAAACTAATTTATTACAGTTATATCTTTCAGTGAAACCTGAGTTTAATTTAATCTTATGTTCGGCAATTCTGCGCATAAGGTTATTAGTAACGCCTAAATATAGGACGGCATTACTTTTATTTGTCATAAAATAAATATATGCTTCTTTAGACATGTTGTTTTTGAGATTGCGGGTCAAGCCCGCAATGACAGCGACGGCGGCACAGCTGTACCAGATACTGCTTTGTCACAAAAGAGCCTTGCGGGTCAAGCAATGTCATCCTCGAATGTTTTAATCGGGGACCGCAATGA
>WQUP01000178.1 GCA_009782015.1 Endomicrobiia bacterium
CGCAGGCCTCTCGTGCGACACAGATTACGATTTTTCAAACGTGACTATAAGCTGTCTGTCCGAATATTTTGCCAAAGCGGCTGAGATAGCCGCCGACGTTGTCGCAAACCCCGCTTTCGATGAAAAAGAGATTGCCTCGGAGAAGAAAAATATAATCGCTGGCCAAATTTCCAGAAAAGACAGCATTTGGCTCACTTCAATGGACAATTTTACCAGGCTTTATTACATAGATGCGCCTTATGCCTGGCCCGTTGACGGAAAGCAGGAGACTGTAAACAATATTAAACGCGATACTATTATAGAATGGCATAAATTCACTTACAACGCATCGAATATTCTGATAGTTGTTTCCGGAAACCTTGATACAAAAACTGTCAAAGACAGCCTTGAAAAGTATTTCGGATCGATCGGACAGGGGAAGAAATTCGACAAGCCCGTATTCAGCGCGGTTATGCCCGATAAAGTCGAAAACATAAAAGGGAAGTTCAACCAGGCGTTTATAGTAAAAGGTTTTGCGGCTCCGGCTTTGAAGGAAAAGGATTTTGTAACGTTAAAAGTCATCGGAAATATTTTGGGCGGAAGGATGACAAGCAGGCTTTTTGTCGAGCTGAGAGAAAAACTCGGTCTTGCTTACGAAGTAAGCACGGTATTTCCTTCCAGAATAAACCAAAGCTTTTTTGCGATATATATAGGTTTGGATAAAAAGAACATAGCGCTGACGCAGAAAAGAATAGATGAGATACTTAAAGATTTCCGCTCAAAAGAGATAGACGAACAGGAACTGAAAGATACGAAGTCATACATTAAAGGTCTGTACATAATGGACAGGCAGACGGTTATGAAAAGATCGTACTATTTCGGCTGGCGCGAAGTAACGGGGCAGGGTTATGAATATGACAAGAAATACCTTGAAGAGATAGACGCGGTTACGCCGAAAGATATTTATGAAACGGCAAACAGGATATTCGGCAGTCCAAGCCTTACGGCAGTGCTTTCGAACGACAGAGTGAAGAGTGGAGAGTGAGGAGTGGAGATACGGCAAAAAAAGTGTGGAGTTTGGAGTGTGGAGAGTGGAGTTACAGACAGATATGTTCCCTCGCCCCTTGCGGGAGAGGGACTTGCGAAGCAAGAGGGTGGGGGGTTGCCGTTTTCAGTATATGAAAAATAAAAGCATTATTCTTGCGATATTTATTGTGCTGTTGTCTTTTTATGGCGGCGCTGCGGCGTCTTCTGATGACACTCAGGCGTTCGGCGACGCCTTTATTACGGGTTCCGCAAGCGACGCGTCGTACCTTAATCCGATACTTGCAAGCGATACGGCTTCCGGAGTTCCGATAGGCCAGCTTTTTAACGGGCTTGTAAAATACGACGAAAATCTCAATCTGAAAGGCGACCTTGCCGAGAGCTTTGGCGTGAGCCCGGACGGTTTGCAAATAATTTTCAAGCTCAGAAAAAACGTCAAATGGCACGACGGCGAGCCGTTCACCGCAAAAGACGTAAAGTTCACTTATGAAGCCCTGGTCAATCCGAATACAAAAACTCCGTACTCATCGAGCTTTCTGCTGGTAAAAGAGCTGAAAATAATCGACGACTATACGGTAAAAGTCGTCTATGACAAGCCTTTTGCGCCAAATCTTGAAAGCTGGGGCATGGCGATAATTCCGGAACATATTTTCAAGGGAAAAGACATCAACGAAGCGCCGGCTAACAGAAATCCCATAGGCACTGGGCCTTACAAGTTTAAGTCGTGGCAGACGGATCAGAAAATGGTCTTGGTTTCAAATCACGATTACTTCGAAGGCAGGCCTTTCATAGATCGCTATATAATTCAGATTGTTCCGGACCAGGCCGTACAGTTTTTGGAGCTCAGAAACGAATCTTTGGATATGGTGGGTCTTACGCCGGACCAATGGAACGCTTACGACAGTTTCTTCAAGCGCTATGACAAATACAGAGATACGACTTTTATGTTTACGTATCTCGGATTCAACATGAAAAGAAAGCCGTTTGACGATAAGCGTTTCAGACTGGCGATTCAGTACGCTGTAAATAAAGACGACATTATAAACGGAGTGCTGCTCGGCACCGGCACGGAAGCGCTCGGTCCTTATCCTCCTCAGAGCTGGGCATATAACCATAACCTGAAAAAGTCGGAGTTCAATCTGCAAAAAGCCGTGCAGCTGCTTAAAGAAATAGGTTTTGAGGATATAAACAACGACGGACGGCTTGAATACAAAGGAAAACCTTTCGAATTTTCAATCACCACCAATCAGGGCAACAAGCAGCGCGAGCTTGCCGCGCAGATTATTCAGGAAAATCTCAAAAAAATAGGCATAAAAACAAGCGTCAGGATAATAGAGTTCTCCGCTTTCGTCAATCAGTACATAGCCAAAAGAGAGTTTGACGCCGTGATTATGGGATGGAGCACTACTTTAGATCCGGACCAGTATCAGCTGTGGCATTCCAGCCAGACCGCTCCGAGAGAGTACAACTTTTTGTCGTATAACAATCCCGAAGTGGACAGACTTCTTGAAAATGCGAGAACGGTTTTTGACCAGGAGAAAAGAAAAAAAATGTACTGGAAAATGCAGGAGATCATGGCGGAAGATCCTCCGTGCATATTTTTGTATTTTCCCGACAGCCTGACGGCGCTGCATAAGCGGTTTAAAGGCGTGGTGCAGACGCCGGCCGGCATAGGATACAACTTCATACGCTGGTGGGCGCCAAAGGCGCAGCAGAGATACATGTTTAACGACAGATAATAGTTAATAGTGAATAGTTAATAATTAACGACAACGGCATTTGCCTTTTTCAGTAACTATTCACTATTAATTATTAACTATTAACTAGGGAAGGCAATGTTTCAATACATAATAAAAAGACTTTTATACTCAATCCCGATTTTGCTCGGCATAACCGTCATCACTTTTGCCGTGATGTTTTTTACGCCTGGCAAGCCTACGGACATGATAACTGACTTCAACACAAAAGTTACGTCTGAGTCTAAAGAGAGGCTCGTAAAGCTTTACGGGCTGGACAAACCTGTATACGTACAGTACTGGAACTGGCTTAAGCGGGTTGCCGTATTGGATTTCGGCAGTTCTTTTAAAGACGGACGTCCGGCTTCCCAAAAAATTCTCGAAAGGCTTCCTGCCACATTGCTTCTCAATATTTTGTCCATAATTCTTATGCTTTTAGTCGCGGTTCCCGTCGGAGTATATTCCGCCGTGCGCAAGTACTCGGTTTTCGACAGAACGCTCACTGTAATCATGTTTGTGTGCTTTTCCGTGCCGGCTTTTTGGGTGGCGCTTATGCTTATGATACTTTTCGGGCTTTGGCTCGGATGGCTTCCGATCTCCGGGATGGTTTCCTTTACGTTTCAAGATATGTCGTTTTTTGGAAAAGTATGGGATTTGGCAAAACATCTCATACTCCCGGTTTTTGTTTCTACGCTCGGCTCTTTTGCCGTGCTTTCGAGATATATACGTTCCGGCATGCTTGACGTTTTAAGACAGGATTACATAAAAACGGCATATGCAAAAGGTTTAAGCAAAAGGCAGGTAATTTTCGGGCACGCTTTAAAAAATGCCCTCTTGCCTCTGATAACAATAATAGGGCTCTCCATACCCGCTCTTATCGGCGGAAGTTTTATAATCGAGACGGTATTTTCTTATCCCGGAATGGGCAGGCTCGGCTATGACGCGATAATGGCAAGGGATTATCCGGTAATTATGGGCATTGGCGTGATATCTGCATTTTTAACGCTGCTGGGCAATATTATCGCGGACGTCTTATATTCCGCGGCAGACCCGAGGATAAGGTACAAATAGAGGCAGAGTGGAGATTGAAGAGTGTAGAGTGAAGATACGGCAAATACTTTTATGGCGTCATTGCAAGCTGAAAACGAAGTTTTCGGCGCG
>WQUP01000179.1 GCA_009782015.1 Endomicrobiia bacterium
TCAATGCCGATGACGACAAGTACAACTCCTTATTATATGTGTCCATGGACAGATACCCTGTTTTCCGGGATTACACCGAACTTCTTGAAACCGCTAAAAAGATAGATTACAAAAAAGCCTCAGACGAGCTGATGCTGCTTGTCAGCCGGCTCAAAGATACGCTTCCGTACTCAAAATACAGCGAACTTTCCGCAAAAACCGCTGGCTTTACAAACGTCGAAGAGCTGAGTTTCAGGCTTTCAAATCTTGCGGCGCAATATCCTATAAACGTAAACCCGCAAAGCGATCTGGCAAAACTCATGAAATACGTGAGCGCGGGCAGGCTGATAAATCCGCTTGAACTCATAACCGAAGAAAGAAGAATTACCGAAGATTTAAGAACGGCTTTCTCAAAAGACGCTACAGAAACCGACATAGCTTTTCTCAACGATTTTTATTTCTACCTTGAGTCCTTCTTCAATACCAAAATTACCGCCGACGATTATGAATATTTCAAAAGCGAGTACGGCCGCTTTGCTTCGGTTTATGCCAAATACGCTTACACCAACCACCTTGCCGGCCTTCAAAAAGATATAGATTTTATCAACGAGTACTATTCGGTCAACGAAGACAGAAATAAAATCTTCATGGAAAAAATCAGCGGCGGCCTTGCCTCAAGCGGCCTTTCAGCCGGAGGCCTTGCCTCAAGCGGCCTTGCCGCCGGCGGCATTGCCGCGGAAAATAACAAAGCCGGCAAGGCCGGCCTGGTTGTAGTCATAACCGGCGGCTTTCACAGCGGCGGCCTTAACAGACTTTTCAAGCAAAACGGCATATCGTACGTAAGCATAATGCCCTCGGTAACCAAAGAAACCAAAACCGCGGAACTCAACTATGAAAAATACGTGCGCGGCGAAGCTCTCTTTGACAGATTTACCGCCAGCGCCCCTGCCTCGTCGGCTCAGCCGTTGTTAAATTCCCCTTTTGTAAAAGAGCCTGCCCTGAGCGAAGGGACATCGTCCCGAAGTCGAATGGGGGTGGCCGGAGACAACGTCTCCGGACGGGGTATCTCCGTTTCCAACCCCGTACAAAATTCCTCCGGACAAAATTCCCTAGCTCTAGGCCTAGCATCCCAAGCCGGCAGCGCAGAAATAGCCCAAATGATGATTCAATACGCCTCAAAGAAATTGAAAGAGAGCGGTCTTGAGTACAACAAAGAAAACATTGCTTTTTTGATCGAAATGATAAGAGAGATGACCGGCGACACGATCGGAGAAAAAGATATAAAGTATACCGATTCTGATACTTACATAAAACTTTCCAACGGCTTTGAAATAAAACTTATTAAAAATAAGAAAGGCAAAATAGAAAATTCAACTAATGTAACGGTAAATGCCGAGGCGATTGAAACCAATAAGGCAAAATTTACATCCGAGTCGGCCGTACGCGCCGCCGTTGCAGCGGCAGAAGCCGCATCTAAGTACGATATTATATTTAATCCGCGCGTTTCTGAAATCGTAGAGAATTTTATGCTGTTAGCCGCGAAAAATGAATTGGTAAGCGGCAACGGCCTAGTCTTCAACATTCAGACGGATCCTTCCTTCCGCGAAGCAATCAGCAAAGACGAAGAGTTTATCGCAAGAATTCCGGATAATGTGCAGGACTCAAAATATTTAGCATATGAAAGAGATTCCGCGGCAAACTCGGAAGAAAGGATTCTTGCCCGCATCTTTTTGGCCTCATATTACGCTTTAGGATACGATAAAGCGGTGTTGGGAAAAGTTATACCGCAAAATGAAGACATGCTTTCCGACATACCGGAACTTTCAAATTTTTCAAAACCCGCAAACACAGACGCAATTATCGAACAGTTACGCGCGGACGTGAATGAAGATAAAAAAGCGTCAATTGTTTTTGTTTGCATCGGAAATTTTAACAGAAGCGCCGCAGCCGACGTTTTATTCAAGCAGTTTTTAAGAGATAACGGCAAAAAGAATATAGATGTTTTTTCAGCGGGTATAAAGAGAGGCTATAAGGGCCGGGAGTTGTCGCACAAACTTAAAAATATTTTGCAGGAAACCGGAAAAGTCGACGATGATATATTAGACGGGTTTCGTTCCGAACGCATCAGGGATCTTTTATATGAACTAAAGAAAGATAATAAAGTTCCCGATTATATAGTAACCGTCAGCGAAGAACAAAGGCAGTTTTTATTGAGACTTGCCGGAAAATCGGGAATTAACCTGAATATTGTTTTGTTCAGCGAGCTTTCACCCGGACTGCCGGAGTTGGCAGACGGACGTATGCCTGATCCTGCGGCGCAAGAAATCAGCCCGCGCGGCTTAATCGATCTTATAGATAAAATTTTTGCAGAAAATTTTACATCCAATGAAAAGCCGGCCGCCGCGCAGCAAAGCGAAAAAACGGTCGTTACGGAAGAACAGGAAGAGCACTCGTTTACGGAAGACGTAAGCGTCGGAGAGAACGTTTCTTACAGCGTAAAGGGAAGCATAGAAGAAGAAAGAAGCCTTGAAGGAATAGATCCTGCGATAATCGAAAAAGCAAGAAAAGCGACTTTTAAGCTTTTTTTATCCGCTTTTCCCGAAGAACCCAGAGTAACGGCTTCATTGGTAGAGTTTGATATCGGCGTCGAAAAACGTAAATATCTGATGGCCGCCTATCACACCGTCAGATTGCCGATAGAAAATAATGAGGACGTGCAGTTTTTAGATAAAAATGGAAATAAAATTTCGACGAAAGTTGTTTTGCACTCTCAATCTTTGGATGTAGCTTTTCTTGAAGTTCCGGAAGAGATAAACGATGTGGAGCCGTTAAAGGTAAGTCTTTCTCCGGCGGCAAAAGGAGAGAGACTTTTTTATTTAGGATACCCGTCCAATCAGGAAGTAATGAGCGGGGGATATGTGCAGGATGAAGACGGGTACAAAGGAATACTTACGACTCTCGCCATCGGAGATATTGACACCGGAGGGACTTGCGGCGCGGCCATACTTAACATGAAAGGCGAAGTTATAGGTATAAGAAGAAACCGCACAAAAAATGAAACTTTGGCAAAGCTTCTGAATGTTAGCGCCGACGAATTTTTTGGCTGCGAAGCTCCGATAAACACGATGATTGAGTTTCTTAAAGATCAAGACAGCGCCAGAGGCATTTATTTTGAAAGCGAAGGAAAGAAAGTTAAAGTTTTTGACATGTCTTACGGTGAAAATATAACTAACACGGAATATTCTTACACGACCGGAGCAGGAATATTGCAAGAAGTAAATCCGGCAGCCGTTGAGAAAAGAAAAGGGCTTACGGTTTACGGCAATATGGGCGGCGTTTCGCGTTTCTTCAAAGATCCCGCATACAAAACAGGGGAGATCGTACTTACCATACAAGACCGCAACGGCAGCACAAGAACAGTAACCATAAAAACGGAAGGCAAAAAAGTAGTATCGGTAAATGAAACGAAAACCGAAGACCTCATAATCCAAAGGCTTAAAGCGTCCGGTATCGAAAGATTCGATATAAGCATGTTTGAGGAATACAATCCGGCAGGGCATAAAATTGCGGAAAACGCGCAAAAAGCGGCGCTTGCCGCAATCGGGAATAATAATGTTTTAGCGATTACTTTTAAGCGGGAAGCCGGAGAAACTTCTGAGCGGTATTACGAAAGAATCATGAGAAGCATAGAGGATTTTGCGGAAGCTGTCGAAACCGGATCCCCAAGTTTAAAGAACGGAAAATGGTTTAGCGTAAGAGAATTTTTGACGGACGCTTTTTCCCACGGCAATAATCTTGACGGCGAAAGATACGCCTACATTCACATAGCCGACGCAAAGCGCAAAGTTACCGTTATAAACGAATATCGCGGAGATTTTGATGAAGAAACCGAGGAAGCCAAACTCGCTAAAGAAGCCGGAATTTTCGGCAAAGGAATGGGAAGAGAGTATCTTAAGACATTTGGAGAACTTTCCTACGGTATTGAATCTTTGTCAAAGGGAAAATCAATCTTTGAAAGTGTTTACGTAATCGGAGATATGTTTCCGCGGTTTAAAAGATTCTCAAATAAAGTTCCAAAGCCTGAGCTTGATAAAACAGCGGCTCCCCAAGCGGTAAAAGAAAATTTAAGCAAAGCGCCTACGGAAGACCTAATAGTTCAAAGTCTTTCCGATAATAAACTCGAGCTTCCTTGGGCCGGACGCTTTGCTGATTGGCTGCATCTAAAAGCCGACGGCAGCGCGCTGCAAAAGATTTTGAGAGCCGCAGTTGTTTCCATATCGGAATTTTTTCATTCTTTAGCGCCTTACTTTTTTGTCAAAATGCACGGCCCGATGTCAAAAAAATCGTTTATCTCAAGAACGATAGGGCATGCTTTTATACTTGCGGCTACGGCAGCGGGAATAACGCTGGCAATATATCTGCATTTGGCGTTCCCCGCCGCGTTCTTTTTAACTCTGGCTTTAAATGTCGCAACTCACACAATTTACAATCTTTCCGTGCCTGAAGACAAACGGCTGGAACTTGGTCAAAATGAAGCGGCTTTCAATATAGACGCGGATTACCTCAGAGATCTGCTCAGGGAACTTGAAAAGAATGACAGGGCGCTTTACATTAAAGTCGTAAGGCTTATGGGTTCGGCAATGAACGGCAGTTCTGTTTATGTTGACGGAAATTTAAACGAACTAAGCGACAACACCGAAGTCGCAATTTTATGGGACAGCAAAGGATACTCAAGAATTACTCCTCAGAGAATCGAAGAGTATGCAAAATCTGTGGGCAATGAAAGCAAGAATACTCTTGTTTCTTTGATAAAAGCTTCCGAAACCGGCGCTACGAAAGAAACGCCTTCCGAAGTTTTTAAAAAACTTAAGTCTGAGGCTCCTATTATAACAGGCAAAGAAATCGAGAACTCAATCGCGGCGCTTGAGCAGAAACTTATAGGCCTCGGCATAAAAAATATCCCTGAGTTTGCCGTACGCTCGCTTCCGCAAAAATATTATAAAACCAATCAAAACGATCCCTACGGCACGGAAATATCCGAAAAAGGCATAGACGCCGCGGCCACAGAAGCTTTCATGGTAGGCATTGATCCGAAAGGTTTTGCGGAGGATATGGAATTTGAAATGAATTGGGACATAGCGTCCGTTTACGGTCCCGACATAAACAATATGTTTGTCAAAATGCTTAAAAATACGTTCCTTGCGCTTGTGTTCGGCACGGAAGTAAATTATGCGGATATTTCTTTGAAAGACACTCCGGTTTTTATAGCTTTCAACAAAGGAGATTATCTTGTAAATATTCTTTACGAGGCTGACTCGAAAACAAAATACTCTCTTTCGGATATTTCAGCGATAAATATAACCGACAAAGAAAAAATAAGAAGATGGTATTCCCAAGCCAAAGGGTCAACCGAAAACGGCGAAATGTTTGCGGTCAAGCTTTCACAGGCCGAACTTGAAATGCTCATCCGTTCGGTTGACAGGTTTATAGAAAACGAACTTTTCCCGTATCTGAAGTCCAGAAATTTGATTCTCGACCGCGATTACTATTTTAAAATAGCGTTTCCAAGATACATCAACAACTATCTGTACATGAAGTACCTTGAAAAGCTTGTTGAAAATACGGAAAAAAATATCCGCGATGCCGAAAGTTTAGGAAATAGCGCAGGCGGCAAGTTCGGATTTGGCAACAAACAAATTAATATGGAGATTCTTAAAAATGCGCTGATGCGTCTTAAGAAAATCGATGACACCTATTACATGCAGGCTAAAGACCTTGTTGCGAAGGTTATTTACAACGATGCTTCGTATAATTGGGAAAAAGAGAAGAAAAATAATATATTTTTTGAACTACTTACTCCGAAAAATATACGAGACACAGCTAAAGCTTACGGCATTTACGATATAAATATTGTCAATTTGGTTGCAGAACTTGCGGAATTGGCAAAATCTTCCGGAAAAATGTCGGAAGACGAGATATTTTCAAAGTTTGAGCGAGCCAAAGGCGAATCGAAGATCTTTCGCGGCGTATATATGGGAATTGACAAAAACGGCAATATGCGTTTCGATACGGAAGAAGAGCGTCTGCGATATATGGAAAGTATTGCAAGGGAGTTTAAATTTTGGCAGCCGGAATATGATGAAACCGAAATAAACTGGATGCGCGCTCAGCTTGATGCCCGCGCGAGAGGGGAAGAAGTATTGACGCATGAGATGAAAGAGGCGCGCGAGACGTTGGCGTTGGAAAGCGCTCCTGCTTTCAACAGTAAGATAGGATTTGCAAAAGAAAATGCCATAAAGAAGGCATTTGGTGAAGTTTATACAAGTTATATAAGAATGCCCCTTCCGTACAATGCCGAGTTGCGCATGTATAAACGCAAAGAATACACAGATAAAAGGACAGAGTATTTTGCCGTTGAAATAGTAGATAAAGCCGACGGCAAGTCGCTTATCGACGAAAAAAACGATGCCAATAAATCATATATTTACGCCGAAGGCGTAAAGCACGAGCTTAGCTTGTACCATTTTGCGAAAGAGATTGTCCCAAATGCCATAGATGCGGCTTTCAGGAAGCATACGGAAAAATTATTGATACAGGCTCAGTTTGATCTTTCGTTGGCTGCGAGTCTTGCCGAGAGATTCGGTTCAAAAGGCAGCGGCAGCACAACTGCGATGATTCTTCCCGAAAATATAATGCCGAAAATTAACGATGCCGGACTTGAATTAAAATGGTCTTCGCGCCTTGCTGACAGGATCGTTTTAAAATCAGACGGTAATTTAGCGCAAATGATATTGAGAGCTGTTTTCATTGCCGTTGTAGAATCTCCCGTTTCGATTTTGCCGTATTTATTCGCGAGAATGCATTACGGCCGCGCCGGGCCGGCGGAATCTCAAAAAAGCGATTTCCGTTCGAGACTTTTTGGGAATTTTTTAATAATATTTTTTACCTTATCCGGAGCTGCAATATCAATAGCTTTCTCGCTTCAGGGACCGCTGTCGTTTATCCTGCCTCTCATGTTAAACATCACAACACATGCCGTATATAATTTCTACGTTTATAAAAAAGCGCAATCGGAAGCCGCTCAATCAGCCGCAAATAAAAAGCGCGAGCAAGATCTTGTTTTCGGAGAAAGAATCAATAATTCTTTAAAGGCAAGAATGAAGAGATATGACGATTTGCTTTTGAAGAAGGAAGATTTCATTGAAAAATTTGCCATTAGCGGCGCGGAATTCGATAAAGTTAGCAACATTATAAGCGGGAAAAATAAAAAAACAGCTGCAGAGTTCCTGCGAAAATCTAACAATATAAATGCCGGACTTTTTGTGTTTTTTCATTTCGCGGACGATAGCGATTTTCTGCAGCAAATTTTAGAAGAAAACAATATCGATATCAGAATAAGATTGTATGCTTACGCGAAAGCGAAAAGCGAAGGAATATCCGTTTCAAAAACTTCATTCGACGGCATTGCATCGCAAGTAAGCGGCTTAATAAAATCCAAAATGATTGCGGCGAAAGACGGCTCTAATGAAGCCGAGATTAACGCTTTTTTAGAAGATGAATTGTTCAGGGATGAAATATTTGCAAGTTATCATGCCGCCGTGCTTCTCAATCTGTTAAAAGTACGGCCCGATAAACAAGCAAATGATTCGCTTTTTAACGATTTGCTTAAAACCAGGATTTCAAAAGCGTATTCAAGGCCGGGTTGCGACGATTTTATTTACGGGGAATCCTCTTTAAAAGATAATAAGAGTTTTGCGAATACGGCGGCGCATGAATTCGGGCATAAACTTCTGCATATGCTCGGTTTTCGCGTTCATGAAGGAACGTCTCTGCTCAGGTGGAGATTTGCCGGAATCATTCATGAATTTTACTCCGAATTGACCGCGGGCATTCTTATGAATGAAAATGGTTTCGGAGAAGGCTATTTAAAATCAAAAACATCCAGAAGGTTTAATGAATTAAAATTTCAGAATGAATATGAAAACTACAGCACGAAAGAGAACAATCCTCATCTCGGCGGATATTCGCTGCTTCACATGTTTGACGGTCTTTTGGATTTGTCAAAACAAGAGAATGCCGTAAATCTTTCAAAAGCCGCGGAAAATACGGCAAATGATTTTGCGTCCGCCAATAAGATAAATTCATTCGGAATTTATGATTATACCTTGCGCCTGATAGAAGAATACGGCAGAATTTCCGGCTTAGACGTGTCAAAAACAATAAAATGGCTGAAAGAAAACCGTCCTAAACGCATAAACAATCCTTATTTGCTTATATTCCCGAAAATCGATGAGATTCCCGAAAACTATAAACCTGAGCTTAAAAAAGCCGGACATCAGGCTGAAAGTGCCGAGGTATCTGCGGCAAAAACTAAGAAGTTCGGGTTTCTTGGAAAATTTTTCGGAAAACCACTTGCGATAATGGCGGTACTTTATGTCGCCGTTTCGTCTGTAATGCCGGCGTTCGGGTATAACTTTGTCAATGACAGCGTATTTAACGTTGTAAACAAAAATATTCAGCAGGGCAGGCATTCGGCATTTGCTCCAAAGCAAGATCCCTGGGGTACATTTTATCAGGAGGAAAAGCACAAAACAGAAGTTGAGATTGTGAAAAACTTCAAGCTTCTTGATGAAAAAGAATTATTCGGCAAATCCGAAGCGAGATATTACGAGATGATGAGCTTTGCCGAAACAGGCGAATTTGAAAAACTGACAGACATATTTAACAACGATAAAGATATAAATTACAGATTATTCGCGGCGCTGCAGCTTAAGAGCAAAGGAAGAAACGTAAATATTGGCCAAATAACAAAAGATTTTCTTGAGCTTGAAAGAACAAATCCCAAAAGAAAAGTATCCAATGATTTTGAACTGCGTTCGAATATAGCCGGAGTTTACTTCGTTTTGATGTCTGCAATGAACGGAGTTCCCGGCTTTGAGGAGTTTGCAAACAATGAAAATATCTATAACTTGATCAACAAGGCGGTTTACGCGCGTATTCAGGGCGGTTTCGCGGCATACGCAACGCAGACATATAAATCTTTTACGGCATCTACTGCCGCCCACGAATTATTTCATGATATTCTGGAACAATTAGGATTTTTGTATCCCGACGATTTGCATACGATTTATCATGAATTTTTCGGCCCTCAAGGCGAGAAAATATATGAGTTTTCGGTGTCCGGCGCTAAATATAAATTGATACGGATTTCAGATAACAAAAATATTAAGTATAAAGCTTATAAACCCGCGGCAAAACTTTTAAATTCTGTGCAAGCCGGCCTTATGGCTCTGGAGTCCGAATACGGCGTTGATATTGATATCAGAATTATACCCGAGATATCTTTGTATGCCGTAAACAACAATCTTGTCGATGATGATTTTATAAACATAGCCAAAGGCACTCCGGGATTTTTTAAAGTTTTAGCGCAGAAAATAGAAGAGAAGTACGCAATAAAAGCCGAAGATGCGATTTTAATATTTGGAAACGTTTTCGCAGACGCGAGAAAGGACAAGCGCGGCGATCGATTCTTTGAAAAATACTGGAACGCGTGGAAAAAGAATCAGCGCGGGACAGATAAAGCATTACAAACGGGCAAAGGCGCAGTTAACGAGACAGCCGGCGGCAGCGCGCCGGCGATGATTCTTCCGGAAAATATGGCTATGGTTGATAAAATGATAGCCGAAGGAAAGTCTGCCGTCAGAATTCTGCTTAAGATAGCCGGAATTGAATTTTGGGATTCGCTTAAAGATAATTTTGCCGAAAGGCATTTTTTCGATAGATACGGGAACGCAAAAAACTTGAGCGAGGCCGATAAAGATAAATATAGAAAAACCGCCGAGTATATGCGGATAGGAACGCTTGCCGGAATGTTTGTTGCCGGCGCGGTGAGTTTTGCATTCGGACTGCCGGGCATTTTTTCGTTTGAACTTTTGACTATCGCGCTTAATCTTTCCGTTGCGGCAATCGGCGCTTTTGCCGGAAATGCGGCCGTTCATATTTTAGCGGATTACAGAATCGTAAAAGAGAAGATAAATCTGGCAAAGGCCGAGAAGTATGCGATAGAGAAAAAAGGCGGCGACATAGTAGCGCCCGTGATGATAGTAAACGAAGAGCCGGGAAATCCACGTGATTTCGGTTTTAAAAACACTTCGTTAAAGATCGGCGGACAAAGCGTCTGGATAAGCTCGAAATCTAAATCGCTTGTGATATTTGCAAAAGGAGCGTCTTTTGCCGATATAGAAAACGCTGCAAAGCAGGAAAATTCTCAAATTCAAAGACAGCTCTCTGAAGCGATAAAAAAGCAGACGGGCATTTCGCTTAACTCCTCTAAACTCGCAATAGACTGGATAAACGTCGATACTGCGTCGGATTCTT
>WQUP01000180.1 GCA_009782015.1 Endomicrobiia bacterium
CGAGCGTTATATGAAACAATTGGAAGATATTATAAATAAAAACGTATAACTTAAAGGCGCTTTGGCTGTGGAAAGAAAAGCATTCGGCGCCGGAACAACGACAGATTTTCAATTTACCGCTATTCCCGTAAGAGCTAATGATGTTCAAAAAGTCATAGATATGTTTAAAAAAGCCGCCAGAAGAAAGCCGAATGTCAAATACATGGCTGAGGATTCCGGAAGTTTTACTATAAAAAAAGCCGGCGAGACGCCTGCGGACGTATCGGAAAATCTGAAAGCCGCGATAAAAGAATATATGTCTAATCCTGACAACGAAAAAGCGGCGGCGTTAATCGGCTTGGCCAATGACGCTCTTGACGGCAGATTTTCCGACAGCAAAATCGACGATTTGGTCATAGAAATTTTTGATCTCGTCACGGTAAGTTCAAAAGAATATATAGACAAACTTGAACTTAACAGCGCTATCGAGCGGCAGTATTACAGATTATCCATATTTTCCGACAGGATCAGACATTCTTTATACGACGATAAAGAGTATCAAAGAGCTATTGACAGATTGGATGAAGCCATGAGGCCTTTCGGCATAGGCTATTCTGCGCGGATCGGAAATTCGTTTTTTCAGTTTTCTTCCGGCGAGGGCAGAGCCGTTCTTGAAAAAATTATCGGCACGGCGGAAGATATTAAGGTTAAGATGGATCCGAATATAATACCGGTTGACATATGGAGAAATCCTAAATACAACTACAACAGATACGGCACCGGCAAACAGTTTGACAGAGGCGGTCAAATGTTTTTGTATAAACACGCTTTTTTAAACATAAAACAGCTCGATGCTCTTACGGAACTTTTTAAAGCCGAAGCAGCTCCAAAATCCGCGATAATGACGAAGAATTACCCGAGAGTTTACGCATGGCTTGCAAGCGGCGACAGCGTTTTAAAGACTTTGATAAAACTTGCTTTTGCCGAATTGATTCCGTCTATGAATACGGACGCTTTTGTTGCGGGGCATCCGCTGCAAAACCGCGATGCAGCTGAAAATTTGTCGATTGTCACAATGTTATCTTTTGTCGCTGGCTTTTTATTTTTTACGGCTGCGTTTCTTTCCGGCGGGCTTGGCATGTTTCTCCTGGCATCTGCCGTTTCGTCGGCCATAGCCGTTATTCCTGCCGCAGCATACCATATATTTCTTGATTATAAAACCGTCAAGAAAATGTCCGAAGAAGTTTCGGGCTTTGCCGGAAATCAGGAGATAAAAAATACGCAAGAGGCGCAAAATCTCGAAGTCATAATTCTCGGGGAGCTTCCCGAAAACCCCGAAAAATACGGTTTTAGAAACGCCGGCCTCACGGTTGACGGGGAAATCATCTGGATAAGCAAAAAGACCGGAAGGCTCGTGATTTTTTCAAATTCTAAAGACACTGCCAAGATTGCCGATGAGATGAACGGCATGATTCCTAAAATAACCGGCAAAAAATCAGCCGCTTTTGAAATTTCGGCGTTAATCGTCGAAGACAGAGGAAATAACGAAATGCGTTTTGAGTACGCTTACGATATCCCCGTAGTATCGAAAACATATTACGACATGATTGCCAAACTTTCCGGAGGAGATCTCATAGTCGCCGGAGAAAGAATGAGAAAGGAAGCCAAAGCCGAGAAAGACGCCGCCGCGAGAAATTTTGTCATGGATTTAAGTTTTATAAAATCAAACGAGGATTTGTTAAAAGCGGTAAACGCTTACAACAAGTCCGGAAACCAGCAGATAGCTCTGCCGGTAGAGTTCTTCCAAGGGAAATCCGACGGCGAGATAAAAAAACTCGTTTCGGCTATGTCCGGCAACGGCACGAGAGTTTTTGCCGTAATAGGCAAAGAGTCGGCGCTTAATGATCACGATAAAAATAATTTGCAAAAGGCGCTTATTAATTACGGTTTTGCGGGATACGCGCTGAAAGACGGAGTTGAAACGGTTTTCAGGGATTATACATCGGATAAAAATAGCAAAGCGCGCAAAATAAGCGGTTTTAATACCGAAGAACAGCTTATTTCGGAAATTGAGAAAACGGGATATGACACGGTAAAATTAATCGACGTCGCCAATTACATAAAAATAATAGAAAATAACAGGGATATCGCCGCAAGAATAGAATCGCTGGTAGGTTTGTTCGGAAGCAAGATTTTAACATTGTTCGATTTCGGTTCTAACATAACGGCAGATTATGCCGTAAACAAAGTTTTGGATACGGACATCGGCATAATTCCGTCTTTTTCAACAACGTATCAGGAAACGGATATAAATAATTTCTTTGCGATTTTTGAAAAATATATTCAAGGCTTAAAACTTTCCGAAGCGGAACAGACGTTTATCGATTTGCAGACAGATAAGATATACGCAGTTCCGGAATTTGCCGTTTTCTTGCAGAGAATAAATAAAAATGCCGATCAGTCTGCCGGCGCGGACGCCGTAAAAAAAGCTTTCATCGCAACGATATTTAAAAAGATGAAAGTAAAATACGATACTGACGGAGCCGGGCTGCAGGACAGAGAGCTTGAAAGGCTTATGACAAATACGGCGCTTTCCGGAATTGCCGCAGTGAAAAACGAGATTAATGAATTCAGGCAGGATATTATGAGAGACGCCGTTATGCAAGCGTTCCCGAACGAAAATATGTCGAATTTTGCCATGTTTGACGGGAAAACGTATTCGCCGGAAGATATTATTAACGGCAGCGCAAGATATGAAGTCAACGGAAAAGAGATAATCATTACCGCCGACATCGTTTATTCGGCTGCCGAAATACGCAGCAAAGAACTCTCTTTGAGAAGTTCAGCTTACGCGGCGACGGCTTATGAGCTTCTTCTGCTGTATGCCGAAAGAAGAAGAAGCGACAATGCCGCCGATAACAGCTCTATGAAAATCGATCCAAACGCCGTTGCGACGATACTGACGCAGGCGTAAACGGCGATGCGAAGATGCGAGGATGCAAGGATGCGAAGCAACTGCGTTAAAGGCAATTTTACTCCGCATCTATGCATCCTCGCATCTTCGCATCGCCGTTATAAAGGTTTTTTCTCGGGAATTCCGGCGTTGCGGGGAAACTGCTGCGGAGTATCTTTGTATTTTTTGAATATCAGAATGCAGTAGTCTAATTCTTGTTCGGGAAGCCTGTACGGCATGATCTTTTCAAGTTTTGCTCCGAGATGGCGTAATGCGTTTTCAACGGAGGGCAGGCCTTCTTCTTTGCTTTCGGCAGAATTTTTAGTTTTATGCACGATAAAATATCCGCCGACTTTTAAAAGCGGTATAGAGATTTCAAGGTTGGGGGAAAATTTGCTTACGGCGCGCGACAGGACTATGTCATATTTTTGCCTGTAAGCAGGATTTTGTCCTATTTCTTCGGCTCTTTTATTTAAGATTTCCATGTTAAGCCCGAGCTTTTTGTCAACGTTTTCAAGGAATTTGCATTTTTTCGCGATCGATTCAACCAGAGTAAGTTTGATTTGCGGTATGACTATTTTGACGGGAATTCCCGGCATTCCCGACCCTGTCCCGAGGTCAGCGGCTTTCAAGTCCGTTTTATCCGTAAGGCTTTTTATCGCTTTCGCGCCGTAAAGCGAATCGCAAAAATGCCTGTAAATCAAATCGTTCTCGGTTTTGAACGATATCAGGTTGAACATCTTGTTCCATTCGATAAGCTCGTCAAAATAGATTTCAAATTTTTGACGCTGCTCATCGGAAAAGTCAGGCAGGATATTTGCGGTTACAAAGTTTCTGAAATTTTTGAATAATTCTGTCTTTTCCATGGCGAAATACTATCAAATATTCATTGAAAAATAAATATAATATCCATGCTCTGCCTTTAAATAAAAAAGCCTCCGCAGAATTTATCCGCGGAGGCTTTTTTATTTGCTTTTTCTAT
>WQUP01000181.1 GCA_009782015.1 Endomicrobiia bacterium
AATTTATGGCGGATTTTTTTACCGCGGGCGTCATCTTTGCGCCGAACTCAAGGTTTGCGGGCTGTATGCCAAGTATCATTATCTTGCATGGGTTGTCGCGCGTAATATAATCTATGAAAACGTTTACGGGAAGCGAATGCGTCGAAAATGCCGCGCCTTTGATATTTTCATGCCTTATGACGCTTACTTCTCCGGCTTTAAGGCCTGAATCAGCTGCGTCGCATATTATCATGTGGGTCGGAGCTATTCTTTTGATTTCTCCGGTGAGATTTTCCGGAGCGGTATAGCCCTTCAGAACATAAAAATTTTCGGGAAGTTTTTCTTTGAGCAGTTCTTCCGCAGCCACTATTGCGGCAGCGTCGTCTGCTCTGAGATCGGAGCCTATGGCGAGAAATACGGTTTTTTCGGCTCCTTCCAAGAAATCCCGAAGAAGTTTATCTGCATTTTCCATTGTTGAACCTTGCGATAACCGCAAATTAACAGTTAATAGTGAATAGTTAATAATTGTTGTGTTTCGGCAAAGCCGAAACCTATTAACTGGTTTTCGCACGGCGAAAACACCAAAACTATTAACTATTCACTATTAACTATTAACTTTTTCGGTTTTATTTTCATCAGGTTTCTGCTGAGTTTCCGGCTTATACGGAGCGACTTCTTCAAGCTTTACGGTCAGTTTAGATTTGTCTATCTGGGCTAGTTCAAATTTGTCGGTGGTGTGCAGAGCTTTTTTGGGGCACGTAAAAACGCACTGGGAGCAGAAAATGCAGTTTGCAAGCGAAAGTTCGCAGCTGAAAACTTTTTCTTTGTCCGGAACTTTCGTGATTTTAATGGCGTTTGCCGGACAGTTTCTCACGCATATGCTGCATCCTATGCATTTGTCCTGCTCGAAAGCTATCATGCCGGCAACGCTGTCGTGTATGGGGCGTCTCTTCTTGGGGTAATCCGAAGTTACGGGTTTTTTGAAAAGTGATTTTATGGCTTCAAAGAGAAGCGCGCCTAGTTTTTTCATTTTATTATCATCGCCTTTAAGATTATGTTTATGAGGATTTGAAGCAGCGCAAGCGGCGTAAGATACTGCCAGCAGAAGCGCACCATCTGATCCATCCTTATTCTTGCAAATATTGTTCTTCCGACCGCAAGCAGCGAAATTATAAAAAGTATTTTTAAAAGAAATATAAGCATTCCCAAAATAAATCCGGAATGATACCCGAACGGCAAAAATACCGCGGACAAAAGCGTTGCGACCGATATTGTCTGTATGTTCATCGCAAGTTTGAAATAAGCGTATAAAGGCCCGGTATATTCCGTAAAAGTGCCCGCGACTATTTCCGTTTCGGCTTCAGGTATGTCAAAAGGGACCTTTTCAAGTTTCCCCTGAACCGCCACGAGCGCGACTCCGAAACCTATGATATTTACAAGAAACAAAAAGCCGTTTGCCGAATAGAAATCGATTACGTTTGAAAAAGTCCACGAGCTTGCAAGAATTGCCGGCGCAAGAACGGCCATAAGAAGCGGCACTTCGTACGAGAAAAGCTGGGTTAGCACGCGCATAGAGCCCAAAAGCGAGTAAAGAGACCTTGAATACCATCCGCCCAAAAAGTATGTAAGCGTCGGAATCGTCATTATGTATATCACCGCGACTATGTCGCCCCTGAAAGAAAAAACAGAGTTGGTATTCCATTTCGGCATATACAAAAATGCCGTCGCCGCCGCAGCGCACGCGACAAGCGGCAGAACTTTAAATATCAGTCTGTCGGCGTTTTCCGGTATTATGAGCTCTTTTGCAAGAAGCTTCACAAAATCCGCAAACGGCTGAAACCACGGAGGCCCGAGCCTAGTCTGCATTCTCGCGTAAAGCTTTCTGTCCACATACTCCGCGGCAAGCGCGAGAATGAACAGAAACAGAAAACCCGGAAAAATCAGAATTGAAATTAAAGCTGAAATCATAAAACCCCTGAACGGCAATGGTTAATGGTTAATGATAAATGATTAATTATTGTGTTTCGGGGACAATGTCCCTCAGGGACATTGTCCCCGAAACTTATTATAGGTGCGCAAAGCGCACTCCATCATTAACCATTAACCATTTATCATTAATCATTGTATTAACTAATTTTTAATTTGACCTTCGTAAAATCAACGCCTCTGTTTTTCTTATACCAATTGATGCTTTGCTCTCTGAGCTGTCCCCATGTCATGTCAGAGCCGTCGTTTACGGCCACTATCATTCTGTCCGTGCACGAAAAGCACGGGTCTATTGCGGCTATGACTATGGTCACGTCGGCAAGGTAACCTTTTTTAAGCATAGCGGAAACTGCCTGCACGTTTGCAAGCGTCGGCGCTCTGAGTTTTACTCTTTCGGGTTTATCCGTGCCGTTCGCCTTGACATAATGGCAGTCTTCGCCGCGGGGAGCCTCATATCTGCTCAGCGCTTCTCCGGCAGGTATGATTCTGGGCGCCGGAACGCTCAAAGGAGTTGCCGGAAGCTTTTTTAAAAGCTGCCTTATTATCGAATACGTTTCCATGAGTTCGCCGACTCTGACAAGCGCTCTGCCGTAAACGTCGCAATGATCGTCGGAAATTACTTTAAAATCGACTTCTTCGTAGGCGGCATACGGGTCGTCTTTTCTGGTGTCTCTGGTTATGGAAGACGCTCTTCCCGTCGGGCCTACGGCACCCATTTTCACGGCGTCGTCGTGCGACAAATAGCCTACGTGGGAAAGCCTTTTTATAAGCGTCAGCTCTTCCTGGCAAACTTGTATGTAATACTTCGTTCTCTCTTCGAGCGCGTCCACGGCTTTAAGTATCTGCGCTTTGTCTTCTTCGGTTATATCCTTTTTTACGCCGCCCAAAACGTTTACCGCATAATTGACCCTGTTGCCTGTCAGCAGCGCCAGAAGATCCATTACTATCTCTCTGTCGCGCCACGTGTACATAAGCAAAGTGTCAAAACCTATCTCGTGAGCCGCAACGCCCAGCCACAGCAAATGGCTGTGTATGCGCTCCATCTCGCCGATTATCGAGCGTATGTATTTGGCTCTCATAGGCACTTGGAGATTTGCGATTTCCTCTACCGCCTGCAAAAAGCACGTCGAGTGAGAATGCGAGCATATCCCGCAAACTCTTTCTATGATATAGCTGTCGTGAAGATAAGGCTTTGTCTCGCAAGCCTTTTCTATGCCTCTGTGATTATATCCGAGCTTGACAAGTATATTTTCGGCTTTTTCACCCTGCAGCGTAACGTCAAAACTCGCCGGCTCTTTCAAAGCCGGATGCTGCGGACCTATGGGAATTACTAGTTTTTTCGGCATGATTCCTCCTTCAAACGACAATGGTTAATGGTAAATGGTTAATGATAAATGTCGGTGTTCGGCGTAGCCGAACCTGCTAACAGGTTTCGGGGACAATGTCCCCGAAACACATAAATTAACCATTAACCATTTACCATTAATCATTGTTTTTTCTTAAACGGTTCTTTCGCATCCAGTCTTTCTTCCGCTTTCCAGTCTTTTCTGAGCGGGTATTCGCCGTCCGGCCAGTTGTCCGGAAGAGGATAGCGTTTGCCTTCCGGCAAACCGTCTATTTGAACGCCAAAAAGATCGAGAACTTCCCTCTCCTGCAGATCCGCCGCGGGATACATATCCGTAACCGTGGCTATGCGCGCTGCTGTTTTCGGAACAAAAGTCTCGATGTTGAGCATAAGCCCCTTATCGTCGGACATGTGGTATATGAACGAGAAATTTTCTTTATCGTCAAGCCCTGTCAGCATGCAAAATATATTCACCCGAAGGGTATCGGCGGCAAACTCGAGAAACTCGCGGAACTTTTCGTACGGCACCTTAATCCAGAGCCTTTTTTCCCGCTGCACTCTTAAGCTGTCGGCAAACTGCGGAT
>WQUP01000182.1 GCA_009782015.1 Endomicrobiia bacterium
TTCGCCTTTTGCGCGTTCCTGATCTATGGCATATTTGAAAAACGTCTCTCTGTAGTTTTTAATCATACCGCCAAGCCTTTCCCTTACGGTACCGCTGGTTTTTTGCCCGAAAACAAAATCAAAGCGCATTCCGAAATCTGCCGGATCGGACATCTTGAAAGCGCCTTTATAGCCGCTCAAAATTTCAGGCTTCACGGCTTCCTGCAGCTTGTCGTAAGTTAAAATATTATCGTTTGGATTCCATTTGTTTGCCCACTCGGCATTTGCCGCGGGCTGTACGCCCCAGCCCAAATTTTCTCCGGTTTTGCGCAGCCCCCAGCTCCAGCCGACGACTTGGCCGGCTGGCGACATTGCCGGCTCTATAAAAAACCTTTCAGCCAAAAGGTTGTAAAAAGTTTTCGCAGAATTGAAATTGTTGGCTCTCAGAGCGCCTATCAATTCCGTATCGCTGCTTGGCATATACTGCTTTAAGCCGCTGTAGCTGCCAGAGAAATATCTGTCGATTATGCCTCTTAAAGAATCAGCTTGCTGTTTGCCGTCGTTCATGTCGTGGTTTCTTATGATATTGGAGGCTTTGGCGATTATGGATACCGCCTCGCCGCGTTTATACATTGTTAATTTGTCCAAATTTATGTCTTTCGAATTTATGTCTTTTATAATGTCCTGCATATCTCTGTAGAAAGCTCCGTCGTTTTTAAGACTGCCTGTTTTGTCGGATTCAAGTTGTTTCATTTTCTGGGATAAAGCCTCAACCCCGGCGTCGCTGCTGTTGTCGGCAAGAGTTTTTTGTGCCCAATCTGCGGCGCTCGTCTCCGAATTGTATGGATTTGCCTGCATAAGACGCTTTGAAAAATCTTTAGAGAACGTTGTTTTATACTTGCTGAAAACGGCATCGCCAAGCATAATTGACGGCGCTGCCTGCCCTGCGGCATTTATTATCAGAGCTTTATCGTCGGGGCTGATGTTTTGGGAGTTGAGTATGGCCGCCATTAATTTCTCGCCTTCGCGCTTTGTGTAAGACTTTGCAACCTTCTGTATTTGCGATTTAAAAGCCTGCCCGAAACCTTGTTTATCGAACAGCTGCGTGTAGTAAGGAATGAACTTTGTAAAACTCATGTTTGTCTGTCCGCCTATCGCGCCTCCGACGGTTTCGCTTGACATCATATTGGTTCTGTTTTTAAAATCCCCTAACTGCATCGGGAGATCCGCAATCATCTGCAAAAGCATTATCTTGTCCGCGGCGGATGATGTTTTTACCCCGTTTTCGTACTGGTTCCACGCGTCAAGCAAAATCTTTCCGGAATAATGGGAAAGTATGTATCTTTCCCAATCTTCGGCATTTGTAAAATTTCCGGTTGTGTACGATTGTATCATCTCGCGGCGCAGGTTTTCCGAAATGACATAATTTCCGGAAAGCGCGTCTTTCAAATCCGGAGAATCGAAGATAAAAGCAAATATGGTATGGTCAAACGCCATTTCGGCGTTGTCTTGATATTTATCAAGAAGACTCAGCGTGCCGGAGTGCGTTTTCATCCGGCCGGAAACATTCGCCTTTTCTACAACGGAATAATACTTTGACTTTCTGTCGTCGAGACTTCCAAAATACTCATTCATCATGCTCTGAAGCTTTACTCTGGCGGCGTTTCTGTTCCCCATTTGTGCGTAACGCAGCCCTTCGGCAAGCAGGCCGATGATGTTTGCTATGGGAATGTCGTTTGAAAAAGAGCTTGAAAAATTAAAACCCATGGGGTTTCTGACATCGTTAATCAAGCCGACTGCATAATTTATTCTGGAAGAATAGTTATTAATTTTTTGAATCTGTAAGAGAGATGCCTGCACTGCTTCCGGCCCGTACTGCATGTTGAGCGTTTCTATCAAACCGCTGATATTGTAAAACTCAGGATTTTCCTGCATTAACTTGTTAATGCCGTCCATAGCGTTGGCGCCGCTTTTGAAAAGGCGTCCCACTGTGGTGGCGGTATTCATAACGGTGCCGGTGGCGTTTGTGGAGACAGGAGTCCGGTTGCCGTAGCTGTCAAAAGTCTGAAGCGGAACGCGGGTGCCTTTGTCTATGGGACGGGTTAAAAAATTGTCTAAGGCGCCGATGGCATTATTTGTATGGCGGGCGCCTACTCTCTCGGAAGAGCCGGCTATTGCCTCATTGCCTCTGTTCATATTCTGGGCATAATTAAGCGCGGGTTCCACATTGCTGACCGGTTTTACTTCCGGACTGACCGGAGTATAAACGCCGCCTTTGTTTTCGCCTTTGTTAGCTTCTTGGTCAGAAGTCTTCTGAGCGGAAACGGGAGCTTCCGGAGTCTTTTGCGGCTGTACGGGTACGGCAGGCTGCTGCGGTGTGAAAGGTGTCTCCGGGGCGTAACCGTAAGGATTTGGGCCGTGAGCATTATTTATTCCGTCGTCAGCAAGCGGCGTAACATATCCGCTTTGGGGTTCTTCAGACGCGGGCGTCTGGGTTGGTCTGCCTATGCCTTTTAGAGTATTGAAGTCCAACGGGAAACTGTCCGTGCTTGAGTCGAGAGATTTTGCGGTGAGTATGGGGCCTCTTGTCCAATTATTTGTTGTGAGGTAATTCTGAAGTTCCTTTTTAGATATTGCGCTGCTGCGTCCGCCGTCCTGAATGTTTATTTTGCCGTCATCCGACACTTTCATAGACACAAAACGCCCGACATCGCTGCCGGCGATATATATAACCGCAATGTCCCCGGGCTTCGACAAAGCTGCCGCAACGCCTGCCGCGCCGGTTTCAAATCCATTGTACTTAAGATTGGTTTGAGCGGAAATAAAGTCCGAAACAACGCCCATCGGCGAAAACGGCTTGCCGCCTTTTACGGAAGCGGCAGCAAAATCGCCGATGCCTGCAGAAATGCCTTCAACTGCTTTGGGATCAGACTCCTTATTGATAACCTGAGGCAAAGCGCTTGCCGCGCTTGTAATAATTGATGTCTTCCACTGGTTTAAATAGCTGTCAGCCGCGTTTTGATTGGCAAACTGTATTCTTCTATCCCCAAGTTGTATGCCGTTTACAAGAGAGTCCGCTATTTCTTCGTTACTCTGGTTTTGCGTTAAGTGTCCGTCAAAACTGCCGATCAACATATTTCTCACATCGGCGCTCATATTTGAAGCGATATGATCGATCAAAGCTTTGCGGCTAGCGCTTTTAAAACTCGGATTTACCCTTTCCGTTGCGGTCAAAAGATTTGTCGAAGCCATATTGAACTCTTTTTGAGCGTCTTCCACATCCCGCTGCTTTGAATTATAATCCCTCAGCCCCGCTTTAACCTTGTCCTGCTCATCCTTCGGCAATGCGTTGAACGCAGATAACGCAGTGGTGTCAGGAGAAAATGAGCTGCCTGCCCAATTTGCGGCGTCTCCCGCAAAGCCCGCAACAGAATTAACCGGAGCAAGCGGCGTCAAACTCTGCAGCGCCTGATCATTTTCTTCCTTTCTTTTGCCCTGAAAAGGATTTTGCGCAGCCACCATCCCAAATGAAGGAAGAAGCTTGTCTGCATCTGTGCCGCCGCTTCCTCCGCCAATACCAAACTGCCGAAGTATTTGAGGATCCATTCCCGCAGTCATAATACTCATCGTATCTTTCTGAGTCAAAGTTGTAAAATCAATCCCGCTGACCGCCGCAGGCACAGCCGCAGCTTCCCTCTGAACCGTCTCAAGCTTCTGCTTAGCCGCATCATAATCAAGTTTTGACATTCCAACACTAGTTTTTTGGTCTTGGGATAAACGATTATACAGAACATCAGTATCTTCTTTTGTACTAACGGAACGTTGGATACTATTTGCCAAAGGCATTATAACTGACCCCACATTCACAGATTTTGTGGCAAGAT
>WQUP01000183.1 GCA_009782015.1 Endomicrobiia bacterium
ATGGTCTTTCTTATTTCAGGAGAGGACATCTCTCTCATGGAAGATGAGTTGCCTTTTATCGCGGAGCCCAAATCTATAAAAAAATTATAGGAGTTGAAAGTCATGTGTATCATATTGTTTATGTCCGACGGATTTGCCCGCTGCCAGTAGCCGTTGTAAAGCGTAAAGCGCACGCCGTTAGAGTAAACTTTTACCGACGCCGACGAAGCGGCTATTCTCCACGAGCCCTGCTCTTTCTGCTGCTTTAAAGACATATCGTCCGGCTGCTGCTTTTGCGGCTGCGGCTTTGCGGCTGCAATCGTTGAAGATGATATATTAGGCTGCTGCTTTTGCGGCTGAGACTGGGTTTGCACTCCGGCGGCAGTTGAAGTGGAGACGGATATTTTAGGCTTCTGCTTTTCAAATTTGTATATATTCACTCCGGACAGCGTATTGTTGCGGTTATTTACTTCGCTTGCGTATATCTGGTAGTCGCCGAGCTTTGTGATGGTTTTCTCGGAAAAAGTTACAAGGGGGCGTTTTAAAAGGATTTCTTCGTAGAGATTTCTGAAATCTTTTTGCATTGACGGAGACCAAAAATGATTGAAAAATAAAAGAAATGCCGAGATTATGCATACAAAAACAATCACCGGAACGGCAAGTGTTTTATAGTTCATTCCGTTTGCTTTCATGGCGGTTATCTCGTTGTCTTCCGACAGCCTTCCGTAAGCTATAAGCACTCCGAAAAGCACCGACATGGGTATTGCCAAGGACATTATGTTGGGGAGTATGAACGCAAAAAGTTTTAAAACGAGAAAAAACGCCACTCCTTTTGAAAGGAAAAGGTTAACAAGCTGGAAAATCTGATCCAGAATAAGAAGCATTGAAAAAACGGCCAGTCCGAAAAGGAACGAGCCGCAGAATTCTTTTATGATGTAAATGTGCAGTTTTTTTATCATTTCGATTTTCAAAATTACATTGAAAATTATATCAAAATTTGTGGAAAAATGAAACGCAATATAATATAATTTAAGGTCGAAAATAGAAGTTGGGAAGCTGAGAAGCCGGGAAGCTGGGCAAAGACAAAAAATCTTGTTGTTGCAGTTGCTCAGCTGCTCAACTTCCCAACTTCTCAGCTTCTGCCGTTATTCCTTTAATCAATGAAAGCGTCAAAACTCTTTTTACCATTGCTTCTTGTCTTTTCTTATACGCTTTGTTGGGCGCAGCATGCGCCGTCAAACAAGAGCAAGTATTCCGTTTTGGGAGAGAGCGGCGAAGAAATTTACGGAACTTTTGACGAGTACAGCAATCAGTATCAAAATGTCGATGCTATAGAGCCTTCCGGAGCTGAAATTTCCGTAAGCTCTCCGGCTTCGGATGCAAATTACGGAGCGCAGCTTCCGGTCTCCGTTCAGCAAATAGCCGGACAGGGGGCGCTTAATTACCTTGAGGAAGATCTTCTGGGCAAGCTTAAGTACACCAGAGAAGGATGGCAAAAAAAAGAAAGCGCGCTGCCGGAGCCGTCCGTTTCAACAGCCGCCGCAAAACAAACGCAGGAACTCCCGCCGGGCATACTTACAAAGCTTCCGTTTGAATCCGAACTGTCGCTTTCCGGAAGAAAACTCGTAGGCATAGACTATACCTCAAGATCTTACGACAAGCCGCAGGACGGACTGCGAAACAACACGTCCAATTTCAAAATGAACCAGGAACTTCAGATGAAAATCCTCGGCAAAGTCGGCGACAGATTGTCCATAAACGTCGATTACGACGATACGGTAAACAAAAAAGACATATCTCTTGTTTACAAAGGGCAGCCCGGAGAGTTTGTGCAGCAGGCCGCGTTCGGAGACATAACCGTAACGCTGCCGACTACGGAGTTTACGGGATACTCCAAGGAGCTTTTCGGATTAAAAGTCGATACGCAGTATAAGAGGCTTGCCACAAACGTTTTTTTCAGCCAGACAAAAGGCGCTTCCGAAGTAAAACGTTTTAAGGGAAACTACATGCTTCAAAGAATGACTATAGCCGACACTTCCTACATAAGATTTAAATATTTTTCCATACAAAAGCCTGCTGCGCCGCAGGCGATAAAATCCGGCAGCGCGAGAGTTTTTATCGATTACCAGAACCTCAACCCTGCTTTGAATATTTCGGTGACTACCAATACGGTATTGCAGCCTCTTATCCCCGGAGCGTTCTCTTACCGCGGCAACTTTGTGCTCCTTACCGCCGGACAGGACTACACTATAGATTACAATACCGGAGTGCTTGCGTTTAAAAATATTCTTGCAAGCAATTACGCGGTGGCGATAGATTACCAGTACGCCGACAATTCATGGCTCAGCTCCGGCGGCGCGTCGCCTTCGGCTCCGCTCATAATCAAAGACCCGAACAATACCGCCGGCGTTACCACGGAACTTAAAACGTTTTACAGCCTCGGAAATCTTAAAATACAGCGCGACAACGGCAGGGGAAACTTTATTCTCGCTCTCAAAGATTTAAACGGAAACGCCGCGGCAAGCATTCCAAATACTTCAGGCCCCGACAGCCTTGTGCCGCTTTATCCTCCGGTAAACGGCTATCAGTCAAACATAACGGTCGATTTCGAGAACGGAGTTTTTAATCTAAATCCATCGACGGGAACTCCGCTCCATGACGACCTTTACACGCTTAACAACCACAGATACAATTTTGTCACAGAGTATCACTACATGATAAAAATCCTGACGCTCAGGCCCGGCATAGTGCCGAAATCCGAAAAAGTCGTGATAGACGGCGCGGCAATGCAGCAGAACGCCGACTACATAATAGATTACGATTTGGGCATATTGACCATAGTCAACGACTCGAAAATAACGGAAAACTCCGTAATAGACATATCTTACGATTATTCTATGCTCGGCTCTTCGGATTCCACGCTGATAGGAGCAAGGAGCAGCTTAAATCTGACAAACAACATTTCAATGGGCGCAAGCCTGATGTACGATTTTTCCGCAAAGGGCAGCGTCCTGCCGGATATAAGAAGCACGCCGACAAGCCTTATGGTCGCAGAAGGCGACGTAAGAATAACCGATTTGGACATTGACGCGCTTAATTTGAGGGTCAACGCCGGCGCGGAATACGCCGTCAGCTCGCAAAACAACAATGCTTCGGGAAAAGCCGTTATAGATTCCATGGACAGCTCGGTATATGAGGACGCCGCGAATCTTATTCAGGAAAATTGGTTCCATTCGGCTGCGGGCAACCCCGCTGCTAAAAGAAATCTTTGGGAACTGAATTGGCGCAGTTATAACGTAAATATCAGAGACATCGATCCGGATTTGGAGCTTGTCAGCGGTCAGCAGCAGCTTGTCAGCGAAATAACGTACGACGTAACGACGCGTTCGCAGGCGGCGTTTGCGCAGAGAATATCGGTTTCGGGGCTCGATTTTTCTAAGAAACTTTACATAGACGTCTGGATAAAAGACAACGGCAGCACGGCCAATTTTGCGCTAGATTACGCAACAAGCATAAACGAAGACGCCGACGGAGACGGAATTTTAGACACGGAGGATAAAGACGGCAACGGCGTGCTAAGCCCCTGGGAAGATACGGGGCAGGAGTATCACAATGTTGACGGGAGCGTTTCTTTAATCGGCGCGCGCAACGGAAAGCTTGACACGGAAGATCTCAACGGCAACGGTCTTTTGGACACTTACGAAGACATATCCGGCAGCTATATGCTTTCTTCCGGAACCGTGCTGAAAAATGTCAACGGCTGGAAACAGATAAGAATTCCGCTCAATATCGATCCGTCGTACGACCCTGCACGCTGGCAGAACGTCAGAATGCTGCGCTTGAGGGTGGTGCGCAATTTAGGCGAGTCAGGAACCATAGTCATA
>WQUP01000184.1 GCA_009782015.1 Endomicrobiia bacterium
TTACTACGCTTTTCTGAATTCGCTGTCTTCTTCTCCGGGCATGGACCAGCTGAGCGCCGGCACGGTCAAAAATTTTAAGCGCGCATACACGGGCGGTTTTTTCTGGATCGTATTCATTTTTACCGTCTTTGTCCTGATACAAAGCGTGTTTTATTTTCACAGGATTATCGGCCCGCTGTACTTTTTTGAAAAAGTGATGACAAAGCTGAGCGAAGGCAATTTCAGCATAAGAATGCACTGGAGAAAAAAAGACGAAACTAAAGAGTTGGCAAATCTCATCGGCAAGGTCATAGAAAATACTAAGGCGTCTGTTTTGGACGACCGCGAAAAAATACGCGAAGCCGTAAAAGCCATTGACGAAGGCGATACAAAAACAGCCAAGGAACTGCTTTCAAAGGTGACGAAATGGTGCCAGACCGATCCTAAGGCGGCCGGAGATTGATAAAATCCGATTATTTAATCATAGGCAGCGGCATTGCAGGCTTATCGCTTGCTCTTAAAGCCGCCGGCAAGGGCAGCGTAGTTCTTATAACAAAAAGAAAGCTCTTTGATTCCAACACCGGAAAAGCGCAAGGCGGAGTCGCGTGCGTTACCGATAAGTCCGACTCTTTTGAGGCTCACATACAAGATACCGTCGTCGCAGGAGCCGGGCTTTGCAACCGCAAGATGGTTGAGAGAATGGTAAGGGAAGCGCCCGCCAGAATAAACGAACTTATAAAAATGGGCGTGAAGTTTACCAAAAAAAATTACTCCGACTCGGAGTTCGAGCTAGGGCTTGAGGGCGGGCACAGCAAGAGAAGAATACTGCATGCCGGAGACATGACCGGCAACGAAATAGAAAGGGCTCTCATAGAAAATATCAACAAACGCGGCAACGTCGTTATATACGAAGATCATACGGCGATCGATCTCATAGTTGACGATAAAAATACGTGCCGCGGCGCTTATGTGCTTAAAAACGGGTCGAATGAAATTGAAATTTTTGAAGCTAAGATAACCGCTCTTGCCTGCGGCGGAGCGGGAAAATCCTACCTCTATACGTCAAACCCCGACGTTGCCACAGGCGACGGCATAGCGATGGCTTACAGGGCCGGAGCGGATATAGCAAATATGGAGATGGTGCAGTTCCATCCGACGTGCCTTTTTAATCCCGACGCAAAATCGTTTCTTATATCCGAAGCCGTCAGAGGCGAGGGCGGCATATTGAAGCTTAAAAACGGCGAGCCGTTTATGGAAAAGTACCATCCTTCCAAAGAGCTCGCTCCGCGCGACGTGGTCGCAAGAGCCATCGAAAGCGAGCTTAAAACCCGCGGCGACAATTTTGTGTATCTGGACATAACTTTCAAGGGAAGAGATTTTCTTATCAAACGATTTCCCAACATTTACGCGACGTGCCTCGGATACGGCATAGACATATCCAAAGACATGATTCCTGTAATACCGGCAGCTCATTTTTTCTGCGGCGGCGCGGCTATAGACGAGCGCGGAAGAACCAGCATAAAAAATCTCTACGCGTTAGGCGAGACGGCCTGTTCCGGAGTTCACGGCGCAAACAGGCTTGCCTCAAACTCGCTGCTTGAAGGGCTTGTCTATGCGCACAGGGTCTTTGAAGATTCGCAGCAGTTTTTAAGCAGAAAGTTTCATAATTACGATGCGTCGGATCAGATAAAAAAGATGCAGTCGCGCAGCAGCGAGTCCACGGCTTTTGTTCAGGATTGGTCTGAGGTAAGGCGCCTGACATGGAACTATCTCGGCATCGCCAGATCCAACGAAAGAATTTTAAAAGCCTCAAAAAGAATAGATATGCTCAAAGAGGAAATAGAGCAGCATTTTTGGAACTCGCCGGTCACGGTTGACAGAATAGAAGTCCGCAACATAAACGCCGTAGCCGAGATGATAGCGCGCTGCGCAATGCTCAGAAAAGAAAGCCGCGGCCTGCACTATAATACGGACTACCCATTTACGCTGCCGGAAGCGAAAGACACTGTCATACGAAAGGAAGTTAATAGTTAATAATTAATAGTGAATAGTTTTGGAGCGGCTTCGCCGCAGTATTCATTATTATTCATCTGCAATTTGTCGTTAACTATTAACTATTCACTATTAATTATTAACTGAGGTAATATGGACATCATCAAAATACGCGGGGCTAGGCAGCATAATTTAAAGAATATAGATTTGGACATACCCAGAAACAAGCTTGTCGTGGTTACAGGGCTTTCGGGGTCGGGCAAGTCGTCGCTTGCGTTTGATACCATATACGCCGAAGGACAGAGAAGATACGTGGAGTCGCTGTCGGCGTATGCAAGGCAGTTTCTTGAGCTTATGGACAAGCCTGACGTGGATATAATTGAAGGGCTTTCTCCGGCAATTTCCATAGAGCAGAGAAATCCGTCGCACAACCCGCGCTCGACAGTCGGCACGGTAACTGAAGTTTACGATTATCTCAGGCTTCTTTTTGCAAGGGTAGGCGTGCCTCACTGCCCGCAATGCGCAAAAGTAGTAAAACCCCAGTCAGCGCAGCAGATAATAGATGAAGTGATGAAAATTCCGCAGGACACGCTTGTCCATATTCTTTCTCCTCTTGTGAGGGGAAGGACCGGAACTTACGAAGAGCTTTTTACAAGGCTTTCAAAAAGCGGATATACGAGAGTCAGGGTTGACGGCAAAGTGTATGCGCTTGACGAAAAAATCCAGCTGGACAGATACAAAAAACACACAATAGAAATCGTCATAGACAGAATAAAGATAAGCGAAGACGCGCGCTCAAGGGTCGCCGATTCGATAGAAACGGCGCTAAAAGAGTCAAAAGGCACGGCCGCCGTTGCGGTCATGAGCAAAGACGGGAAAGCTTCGCTTTCGGAAAATGTTTACAGTGAGCAGTACGCTTGCACCGAGTGCGGCATAAATCTTCCGGAAATAGAACCCAGGCTATTTTCGTTTAACTCTCCTTTCGGCGCGTGCCCGGAGTGTACGGGGCTCGGAAATAAAATAGAGATCGATGAAAATCTTGTAGTCCCGGACAAAAACCGTTCTCTTTCTCAAGGAGCCATAGTTGCGTGGACAGAGCCGATTACCACAAGAACGAACAGATGGAAAGGCGCGTGGGGCGGATACTATTGGGAACTTCTCAGCTCAGTAGCTAAAGTCAATAAAATTCCGCTGAACAAGCCGTGGAAAGAGCTCACAAAAGAGCAGCAGGACATAATACTTCACGGATATGACGACCAATTCGAAGGCGTGATAACCAATATGCAGCGCCGCTACAACGAGACCGAATCTGCTTTTGTCAGGGAAGAGATATACAATAAATATATGAGCAAGAGAATCTGCCCTTCGTGCAAAGGGCGCAGGCTTAAAAAAGAAGCGCTCGCGGTGCTCGTAAACGAAAAATCAATTTCTGACATAACCGCAATGTCCGTTGAAAAAGCCGCGGATTTTTTTGCAAACATAGTTTTCGGCGATAAAGACAAGATAATAAGCAAAGCGATTTTAAAAGAAATCCGCGAGCGCCTCAACTTTTTAAACAACGTCGGTCTCGGCTATCTCAGTTTGGAACGCGAGAGCGGAACGCTCTCAGGAGGAGAGGCGCAGAGAATACATCTTGCGACGCAGATAGGCTCGGGTCTTACCGGCGTATTGTACGTTTTGGATGAGCCTTCCATAGGGCTTCATCAGAGAGACAACGGAAAACTTCTTGAAACGCTAATAAAACTCAGAGATCTCGGCAACACTCTGATCGTAGTCGAACACGACGAAGACACCATGAGAAAAGCGGATCACATCATAGATTTGGGGCCCGGAGCCGGCGTGCACGGCGGATATGTGGTAGCGGAAGGCGGCGTAAAAGATATTGTA
>WQUP01000185.1 GCA_009782015.1 Endomicrobiia bacterium
TAATCATCGCTGCTTCTTCTTTCAGTATATGTTCTTCTGCCGCTGCGCCGGCTACGGCTTCTATTCTTCTTACTCCTGCCGCAACGGACGACTCGGAAACTATTTTAAATATGCCTATGTCGCCGGTCCTGTCTATGTGCGTTCCGCCGCACAACTCCATTGAGTACTTGGAGTCTTCATACTCATCGACAATCGACACTGTTCTAACTGTTTCGCCGTATTTTTCGCCGAACAATGCCATCGCGCCCGCATCTCTGGCCTGGGCGATCGGCATGCTTTCAATGCATACCGGCATATTCTCTCTTACCGCAGCGTTTATTTCGCGTTCGATTTTTACCAAATCGTCTTTTTTGATCTGAGAAAAATGAGTAAAGTCAAAACGCAGATAATCGTTTGCAACCAAAGAGCCCGCCTGAGTTATATGCGTGCCCAAAAGCTGCCTTAAAGCTTTATGCAAAAGATGCGTGGCAGTGTGATGCCTTGCGATCTGTTTTCTGTAGCTGACGTCTATTGATGACAAAACTTCGTCATCTTTTTTCAAAGACCCTTTCAAAACTTTTACTTTATGAACAAAGAGATTTCCTATAGGTTTAAAGACATCCTCAACCGAAGCTTCAAACGAAGGAGCGGTCATTTTTCCCGTATCTGCGCTCTGTCCGCCGGATTCGGCATAAAAAGGCGTCTGCGAAAGCACAACTTCCCCGCTCTCTCCGGCTTTAAGAGAATCAACCTCTTTTCCGTCTTTAACCAATGCGAGTACTTTGCCCGGGAATTCGTAGTTTTCATATCCGGTAAACGCCGTATCGCCGGTCTTTTTATGTAAAATCGAATAGAACGTTATGTCTTTTTCTCCAGAGCCGCCCCACGCCGCGCGGGACTTATCCTGGGCTTTTTTCTGTTCGTCTTTAAACGCCTTTTCGTCAATGGACATCCCGTTTTCCATCGCGATCTCTTTTGTCAAATCATGCGGAAAACCGTAGGTATCGTAGAGCTTAAATACGTCTTCGCCGCTTATAACTTTTGCCGATTTAGACTTGTAAGAGCTCATCATTTCCGAGAGAATTCCGGATCCGGCCTCAAGCGTCTCCAAAAATTTTTCTTCTTCCACTTTGATTATAGCGCGCACATTGTCGAGCCTTGAAGAAAGCTCGGGATAAGCAGGCTCCATTATCTTAACCACTTCCGAAGCAAGCTCGTTCATAAAAGGCTTATCGTATCCGTACATCTTCCCCTGCCTTACGGCCCTTCTGAGTATGCGCCTGAGCACATATCCTCTTCCTTCATTTGACGGAAGTATGCCGTCGGAAATAAGGAAAGTCACGGCTCTTGAGTGGTCCGCTATCATCCTGAGCTTCGAAATGTTTTTTCCTTCGTATTTGACTTTCAAAACATCTGACGCGGCTTCCATCATCGGTATAAACAAATCGGTATCGAAGATACTTTTTTTGCCGTTTGCGGCTGCAACCATTCTCTCAAGCCCCATTCCGGTATCTATATTTTTTTTCGGAAGATTTTTGAGAGAGCCGTCAGCCTGTTTGTCAAACTGTGTAAAAACAAGGTTCCATATTTCTAAATGCCTGTCGCAGCTGCATGCCGGGCCGCAGTCGGGTTTTCTGCACCCCATATCTTCGCCCAAATCTATAAGAATTTCCGAGCAAGGCCCGCACGGACCTGTGTCGCCCATATTCCAAAAATTAGTGTCTTCGCCCATTTTTATAATTTTGTCGGCGGGAACTATTTTTTTCCAAATTTCAGCAGCTTCATTATCATCTTTGTATACGGTAAAATAGAGCTTATCTTTGGGCAAATCCATATTTTTAGTCAAAAATTCATAAGCCCATTCGATAGCTTCTTTTTTGAAATAATCGCCGAAACTGAAATTGCCGAGCATTTCAAAAAAAGTAAGGTGTCTTGCGGTTATGCCCACATTGTCTATATCAGATGTTCTGAAACATTTCTGACAGCTTGCGGCTCTGGTAAACGAGTCTTTGCTCTGACCCAGAAAATGCTGCTTAAACTGCACCATGCCTGCAGACGTAAAAAGCAGCGTTTTATCTCCGGAAGGTATAAGCGAATCTGAAGGCACGACTGTAGCGCCGTTGTTTTTGAAAAACTGCAAGAATTCCGCCCTGATTTTTGACGATTGTTTGTTATTCATAATGACGTGATTTTAGCAAATTTAAAACATGAACTCAAAGCGCGCAGCGCGCTTTGCGCGCGATGCATAGATGTGAGGATGCGAAGATGCATGGCAACTGCAAAAAGACAAAAACATCCGCGCAATTCTTGCGCAGATGTTCCTTTTGCACCGTCATTCTGAGGCGGAAACTTTGTTTCTGCCGAAGAATCCAGACATAAAAACTGTCTCTTCCGTTAGCTTTTGCCGTTAACTCGCTCCGGCATCGCCTTCTACAATTTAAACTGTTCTCTGGATGAATAAATGAGAATGGCAACGGCAAACGCTAAAATTATAAACTGCAGATAGGAATGATACGCCGCAGAAACTTCTGCCGGCAAAAGATTAAGCCTTACGAAAGCGTCAAACACGGCGACTGCTGCTATAATTATGCTTCCTGCAAACATTTCCACGCTCTGCCTCAATAAAAGAGACGTGAGATCTTTTTCGCTTTTATTTGAAATTATAAAAATTTTATTATCACTGCCTTTCCCAATAGTGTTTGTAAAAACCTTTGTGCTTTCGGATGTATTTTTTTCAAGCACCTCGTCGGTTATCTTTTTTCTTGCGGCCTCCCACTCTAACTGAGATATTATCCCGTCCCCGTTAACGTCGTATTTACTCACAAAATCTTTTGACGCCCTGGCTGCTTTAAGAGCTTCGTTTATCTCGGCATTTATATCTTTTGTTACCCGCCCCGATGTGCCGAGGCAGTAAACGGCGTCCCCGTCGTTGATAATGGCTTCTTCATACGTATAATCCTCATCACCCCAGCGCTTGACGTCAACTATAATTTTTGCCTTTAAAGGATCAACATAAACCAATCCGGTGCCGTCGTCTATGTAAAAAGGAAAGCATCGGAATTGGTCCATTGACGTTCCGGAAAGGCCGTTTTCAACGGTGGATGTTGTATCCGGTTCCAGATTAAAAAGCCTGAGTCCCATATTTTTTAAAAAACCTGTAAACATATACCGGTTCGGCTTTTCCTTTACTCTTAAAGACTGATATATCCCGTAAAAATTCGGATACTTTTTCGCCGTGCCGCAAACTTCGGTAAAACCGTACGGCAGCGAACTTATCTTTGAAGTGGCAGTATCCCTTACCGCCCTAAAAAGCCTGAACCTGAATACCGCAAAAACATAAGTGCAAATGGCAAATACAAATATAGCGGCAGAAGTCCCCCACTGCGGCAATATGCCGATAAACTGCAGATAACGAACCAAAATTACGGTACAGCCGATAAACGCAAAAAAGAAAACGCCGTACATGTTTACCTCAGAAAGAAATCGGATGTGCATCCAGCTCGCTTTTAGTCTCGACCTTAAACATCGGCTTGGCTTTATATTTGAGTATATTCGCTATAACCATATCCGGAATCTGATTTATTCTCGTGTTGAAAATGGCTACGGAGGCATTATAAAACTCCCGCCTGTCTGCTATCTGGTTTTCAATCGCGGTTATTCTTCTGTGAAGATGCATAAACTCTTCGTTGGCTTTAAGCGCCGGATATCCTTCTGATACGGCGAAAAGAGAGCCTAAAGCCTTATCCAAAGCGGAATTTGCGCTGAATTTTTCGGCGTTCGCTCCGACGTTCATAAAAATATTTCTTGCTTCTACGACTTTTTGAAGAGTTTCCCTTTCGTGCGCCATGTAGCCTTTGCAGACTTCGACAAGCTGAGG
>WQUP01000186.1 GCA_009782015.1 Endomicrobiia bacterium
AAACTTTTTTTACCGCAGCAGATATGCGTTTCCCGTCGGCTTGTCCGTTTACCGCGGCTATTGCCGCTTTCATGACCGCTCCGAAACTTTTATCTGCCGATGTCGCAGCTGCTTCTTTTACTTTTTCAATAAGCTGTTCGTCGGTCATTTCGGCAGGCAGGTACTGCTCGATGACTTTCATTTCATTCTGCTCTTTTGCAACGAGATCCTGCCTTGCGGCTTTTTCAAAGTTTTCTATGGCTTCTTTTCTTTTTTTTATTTCGCTCCTGAGAACTTTTACTATCTCTTCGCCGTTTATCTTGATGCCTTTCATATCGCGGATGTTTATTTCGTTGAGAATGCCTCTCACGACGTTAAGGCTTTCCATGTCTTTTGCCTTCATGTACTTTTTAAGGTCTTCTTTTAATCTTTCAATCATTTTTTATCTCCGAGTATTGTAAATAAACTTCCCGTTTTTATTCCGAGGCGTTTGGCTTCTCCGGCTTTAAGTTCTACGACTATGTTGACGTTTTCGGGAGAATAGTATTGTCTTAAATTTCTCTGCGCCGTATTCGGTTCCGGAGCCGCATTTTCCGCCATGCCTACTACTTTATCCGAAGCTATCCATATAATATCTATCGGGAAGTTCATGTCTTTCATCCAGAAAACCTGCCGTGCCGTAGCGTCGAACAAAAATATCATACCGTCTTCAGGGACTTCTTTTCTGTAAGAAAGGCCCTGCTCTTGTGCCGGGCCGCTTTTTGCGGTAAAAAGATTCAGCCGCTTTCCCGCCATTGAAACGGCAAGCGTGTCTCCGTCATTGTACTTATCAAACGCTTTCGCTTTATTTTTTGCTTCCGGCTGGGCAAAAACGCAGCCTGCTGATACGGTGAGCATTGAGAAAACTGCGGCAATTTTCAAAAAATTGTTCATATGTCAATTTCCTTTTCAGACTTGAGATTGCCTTCAAATATAACGCGATTATAGCAAATTTAACCAATTTTTTTAAAAAGCTCTTGTTTCTGCTTTTTGCCGCTTTATACATTTTACAAAAATTTTACAAGTTTAGATTGATTTATCAATGTATTTCGGCTATAAATATAACATGCTCAACACAGTAAAAACTATGATTAGAATCATATCTAAAATCAATTGCAAAAAAGTTACGGCAATTGCAGTAATTAATTGCTTTTTATTTTCGTTTGTATATGGAAATGTAATAGCCGAAGTGTCGGCGAATGTTCAGTCGGGAAAACAGTTTGCCCAAATATTCAGTAACTTTATCTTGCCGTATTCCTACGGAAAAATAACCGAAACAAACATAACAAACTCGCCGCGCGTCGTCATACAAATACAGGATTTGCATTGCCATCCGCAAGTTCAAAAAAACATAGCAAATATCATAGAAGTTGTAGATAAGAAAATGAACAACGGTTTGAATACCGTATATCTTGAAGGAGCATTCGGCGATGTCGATACAGGCTGGCTGAAAGAGTGTGGAGTTTGGAGTGTGAAGAGTGGAGTTAACGACAAAACTGCTGATTTTGCCGTTTTAGATAAAATCCTGCAAACCGGACGGCTGACAGGAGCAGAGTATTATTCCGCAATAAGCGGGAAATACAACATGATCAAAGGGTTGGAAAGCAAAGATGAGTATTTGGATAATCTTGAACGTTTCGGCGACATACTTGGAAAACAGGATGAAATACAGGCTGTACTCAAAGGGATAGAGGAATCGACACAGGGATTAAAGGAAAGATACTATAACAGAAAGCAGATAAAGATAGAAAACCTTTTTAAATCATATTCAAAACAGGAAATAAACGCAAGAAAATACTATGTTTTGCTGTCAAAATACGCAGACCATCTCGGAGTGGACATAAATAAATACGAAAATACGAGTTTATACATAAATCTGCTGCATAAAGAAAAAGAACTCGATTACAAAAAGGTTTCTCAGGAATTGAGCCTTCTGTTGCTGAAACTTAAAGAGGTGCTTCCGTATCAGGCTTATAGTCTCATAGTCAAAAACACCTCAAATTTATCGGAAACAGATAAGCTGTATATGTATCTCATAAAGTTTTCAAAAGAATTTAAAATAGATTTGGATGTGAACTTCCCGGAGTTAAATAAATTTTTTGCATACGTTGAAACCAGCCAGAAAATCAACCCGATAGAATTAATCGGCGAAGAAGAAAAATTCAGAAATGAAATAAACTCAAGATTCGCCGATACGAAGGCGCAGAGAGAAGTCGTATTTTTAATCGATTTCGAGAAATATTTAAAAGAGTATCTGGCGTCAAAGATATCGTTTGGAAATTATGAATACTATAAAGCGAACATGGAAACATACAGAAAGCTTTGGGTAAAGTATGTGGACAACAGAGTCTTAAGCCTGCTGGACGATTACATAAAAGAAGCGGATAAATTTTATGATATAAACGTTGACAGAAACAAATACTTTGCGCGGCAATTAAAAATTAACAATGAACAATTAACAATTAACGGCGAAAATCTCTTATCTGTCATTGCGAGGAAAGACGAAGTCTTGCCGAAGCAATCCAGCGTCGTTGCTTCCGTTGAACCCTCGCACCTTGCGGGAGAGGGGCTTGCGAAGCAAGCGGGTGAGGGGTTGTCGTTAGACGAGTTACTAAATAATCTTAATAATAAACAAGTTGAGATAGTAATAACCGGAGGTTTTCATACCGAAGGCGTGTCAAAGATATTAAAAGACAACGGCATTTCCTACATAGTAATCACGCCGAACGTAACTTCAGGGGTAAAAGAAGCCGAGGAAGTATATTACAAGATAGCAAAGCTTCAGTCTGAAGAGTTATCAAAAAATCCTTCGTCGCTAATTTCCGCAAATACAAATCAGGCATCTGTATCTTCAGATGTTACGGAAGGCATTAACCGAGAATCTTCCGCAAACTCATTCAAATCTTCGACGCTCGCAAATTTGATATTGACGCTTGACGCAGAGTCGAGAACCGCGTTTATTAATGCATTGCAAACAGGTCAGGATATATCGAAAATTGACGCAGGAAAGTTATTCGACAGGGCGCAAAAAGCGCAAGAAATAATCAAACTTGTCAGAGGGGCGCAACTCCTTGAATCCGATGATAACGGCGAAATAATGAGCGCCATAACAAAGACAATAGAAGATAATTTGCCCGATAACAGCTCTTACAAGGGTAAAGTAACATCTGAATTATTGGAAAAACTTGATTTAGATAAAGTGAGAGAAGCGCTTGACGGAAACATAGCGAGTCTGGAGAGCATATTGGAAACAGCCAAGTTTCGCCAAGAATCTCCAAATGAGTTGAGCCTTCAATTGAAATTGATTGCGGAGCACCTCAAACAATTCACAAAAAAATTACTGATTTTTGATAATAATGCCGAACTTGAGAAAGTCGGCGACGCCTCGGCCGTAAGAATCGTACAAAGTTTTAGAGGTTTAATGGGCCAAGCTGTTGACGAAAAAACAACCGTTTCTGAAGAGCGTGACTTTATTAAAGATTTGTTGAGTCTAATTCCCGCAGAAAATGCAATTGCTTCTGAAGAGCTTGCAAAGGAAATTTCAGTATCAGATAAAGTTTCGATAAGAAAACTTTTAACTGCAGAAGAAAAACCTTATTTTGATGTTTTAGTTGCCGCAGGCGAACAAAATGAATCTCAAAGGGAAAGTGAATTGTCGGATATTGCAAATAATGTTCAAGCTGATATACAGGTAAGGCTATATGCTTTGTTATTCTTGAAATATTTTCAAACAAAAGACGATATGGATGCTTATAGAAAATGGCTTATTGGAGAAGGTGTTCCGCTTCCAAAAATAAGCGAAAAA
>WQUP01000187.1 GCA_009782015.1 Endomicrobiia bacterium
CGAGGTTTCGCAGATTACGCAGGTGCCGAAATATACGCTGCGTTATTGGGAAGGCGAGTTTAAGCTTTTGCGGCCGGTGAGAAAAAGTTCCGGGCAAAGACGCTACCAGAAAGATGAAGTAGAACTTGTTTTTAAAATTAAAGATTTATTGTATAATAAGCGCTACACAATAGAAGGAGTTAAGAAGTATCTGACGGGCGGCAGGCGCAAGAAACTTACGGATTTGCAGTCGGATTTGAATTTGGAGCTTGAGCATCTGCCGGATTCAAAGGCGCTCAGGGAAATAAAAGAAGAGTTGAAGCAGATTTTGAAGCTTTTGAAAAAATAGCTTTAACGGCACATAATAAACTTGAATAATGATACGCGCCTATGGCGCATGATAAATGATACATTGCCTTCGGCAACATGATACAATATGTCCTTGTCGTTAATGTATCCGAAGGATACGTATCATGGGGACAATGTCCCTGGGGACAACGTCCCTGTATCATTTCCGAAGGAAGTATCATGTCCCGCAGGGACATATCATTGTCGTCTTAACGGCACATAATAAACTTAAATAATGATACGCGCCTTCGGCGCATGATAAATGATACATTGCCTTCGGCAACATGATACAATATGCCCTTGTTTTTAATGTATCCGAAGGATACGTATCATGGGGACAACGTCCCTGTATCATTTTCGAAGGAAGTATCATGTCCCGCAGGGACATATCATTGTCGTACAGGGTCGGGGCGTAGCGCAGTTGGCTAGCGCACTCCCTTGGGGTGGGAGAGGCCGCTGGTTCAAGTCCAGTCGCCCCGATTCTTTTTTTCAAAAAACAGGGGTTTTTAAAATGATTACGAGGTATGATCCTCTTCAATTGTATTTTAACGCCATAAGAAACATAAAACCGCTTACCAAACAGGAAATGGCGGTTTTGTGGAAAAAATCAAAAAGAGATAAATCTGCGTTCGATAAGCTTATCGAGCAGAATTACAGGCTTGTTATACCCATAGCGAAAAGATTCCTGAGAAAGGGAATGGACTTTATGGACCTGGTAGAAGAGGGGAACATGGGTCTTATAAAAGCCGTGGAAAAGTTCGATACTGCAAAAAATGTGGCGTTTTCGACTTATGCAGTCTATTGGATAGAGCAGTATATGCGCAAAGCCATAGAAAATCAGGCAAAGACGATAAGAATTCCGTCTCATATTTGGGACTCGCTCAACCTCTGGATGAAAACGTGGAGCAATCTCAGGGAAAAGCTTAACAGGGATCCTTCGGTCAACGAAGTCGCAACAAAACTTAAGCTGAGCAAAAAACAGACCAAAAATCTTATGAAAGCCGCTTCGGTTTTTAACGGCACAAGTTCTCTCGAAACCCCCATAGGAGAAGATTCCGAAATTTTTGTAAAAGACATTATAGTGGACGACCATGTTAAATCTCCGGAATCGGTTACGGAAATCATCAGGACAAACGCCGACATAGGAACGGCGTTGAACTATCTTCCGGACAGAGAAAAAGAGATTATCAGAATGAGGTTCGGAATAGGCGGCATAAAGCCAATGTCGCTTGAGGAGTCAGGCAAAGTTTTAAAGATTTCGCGCGAACGCGTTAGACAGCTTGAGGTCAAGGCGTTTAAAAGGCTCAAAGGCATATTCGTAAGATATAATCTCATAGATAAAGAAGACGCGAAGAAGATTCTTTTGGACAGCCGCAAACCCGGCCTCGGAAAAAAATACAAAATTGTAAAAGACAGAAGGTCTTAATGAAAACCGAAGAAAAGATAGCAGCAAGGATCAGGGACGTAAAAGATTTTCCGGTTAAAGGCGTTGTATTTAAAGATATAACTCCCGTGCTTAAGGATATTTCTCTGTTTAACGAGATAACCGGAATTTTTGCAAACCGTTATAAAAATTCCGGCATAGATAAAATTATCGGAATAGAATCAAGAGGATTTATCTTCGGCATGCCTCTGGCCGTTAAAATGGATATTCCTTTTGTTCCGATAAGAAAAAAAGGCAAGCTGCCGGCGGAGACCGTAAGCGTGTCTTACCAGCTGGAATACGGCGCTGCATGCATAGAAATTCATAAGGATGCGGTTTCAAAAGGCGAAAAAGCGCTGATAATAGACGATCTTCTTGCGACGGGCGGAACGACAAATGCGGCGGTCGAGCTTATCGAAAAACTCGGCGGCAAAGCGGTCGCGGCGGCATTTGCGATAGAACTTTCTTTTCTGAAAGGAAGAGAAAATATAAAAAACAAAGAGTTGGACGTCTTTTCGATTTTAAAGTATTAGACGTGCCGTATTGTTATTTTGCTTTTGATTTGTAATTTGTCATTCCGGAAGGCAGTAGTCCGGAATCTGCCTTAAAGTATGGATTGCCACGACGATTTCATCGCCTCGCAATGACAAAAGAGCGGATTAACTGCCTGCTTTTGTCAACTGCAGACCCCGGACAGAGACACTCCGGGATGACAAGATTGCAGGTTTTTAGAGAAACCCATTTGTAATTTGCCGTTAATCGTGCCCTGGTAGCTCAACTGGATAGAGCAGATCCGTCCTAAGGATAAGGTTGGAGGTTCAACTCCTCTCTGGGGCGCACTTTTTACTTACAAATTGTCCCGTTTTAGTCACATAATTCAAATATGGCGCTAAAACGTCGGACAACAAAGGCCACCCCGCGGGAACACTCTCCTCATTAGGGGAATTAACTGCTTATTAAAAAACTCTATTGGAATATCTGGTTTAAAGGGAGGGTATATGTTTGTAAGAGTCAGAGGAACAAAAGTAGGGGTTCACGGGGAAGGCGCTTTTGTAGTGAATGTCGATAATATAAAAAGCATAGAAATTTTGAGAGACACAAAGATACTTTACATGGTGGGCGATTCATACGGCATAACGCTCAATGATGTTGACTATGAAAATCTTGAGAAAAAACTTTCTATAGAAGACTGCGCTAATTAACCGCTTTTGCGTCCAGCTTGATTGAGTTTATGAATTTTGAGGCAAGTTCTTCGCCGTTTTTTTCGTTGCGGTATATCGTCATAATTTGCCAAAACAATCCGCCTTCCTTTATAAACTGCACCTTAATTCCGAAATTTTTGCCGTCTTTGACAAATGTCCCTTCAAGGCGCATTCCTTTTCTGGCGTCTATCTCGTTTTTGATTGCGCTGTATTTAAAATCATCGTTTTTAAACAGATTTATTACGGATGCCGCGGCGCTTTCAAGCATCGCTTCGTTTGAGTAGCGGACATAATTTACCGTGTACTCCGCTTTTCTGTAAAATCCCGAAAGAAATAAAATATCCTTTATATCGTTTTTGCGGCTTTCTTTGATATGGAGCTCGGTTTTTTCGTTTCGCAGCAGAGGGGGCGCGTTTACGGACAGGAGCGCTTCGGCGATATGCTGTTCGCGCGGCGCATTGCTGCGTTCTTTGGATATTGCGGCGACGCTTCTGGCGGCTAAAAATATCAGCAGCGCCGCAAAAAGCAAAACTATTATCGATGTTTCTTTCCTTATTTTCATTCCTTTGTCTCCGGCTTGGCGCCGTTTATTGCCGGATCGATAACCGCGGAGTCTATGAAATCAAGCGCCTTTTTTTTGTTTTCTTCCGAAAACGGAAAAGCCGCGACTATCTGCCACAAATACAGCCCTTTCTTTATGTATGCCGCTTCGATGCCGTGCTTGCCGCCTCTTTCAAACGTGCCGGACACCTTTATTATCACTCCGTTGTCTCCATACGTTTCATTCGAGCTGAATTTAAAATTGTAATCTTTTAGCGCCGTCACAAGATTAAAAACGGGATTGTTGTCCTGAAGGTCGGTTTTATA
>WQUP01000188.1 GCA_009782015.1 Endomicrobiia bacterium
TCGGCGCTTTTTTGAATATGCCCACGCGGTACACCGCAAGGAAGTTATATAAGAAGTGCATAGCGACCGAAGGGCTTATGTATCCGGTTACGGACTGGAATGCGCCGAAGAAAAACCCTATAAATGGAATCGCCGGCAGCATGAATACGCCAAGCGTATATAACGCCGTCATCCCGCCGAGTATTATTAAATCTCTCGGAGTCAACGCCTTGTTAAATACCTTGTGCAGCGCGACAAACAATATGCCGCTTATTATTAATGGTATCAGCGGATTTATAGAAAGCATCGAAGCTATTATTACAGGCGCGCCCCTGAAAACCCACTCTTCCCATATCGGCGCGATGGCGATTGTGTATATTTTGTACCAAGGGCTAGTTTTGTCTTTGAAAAGCGTATCTAAAATTGAGGCAGGTTTTATTTCAGATTTTGCCGGTGCGTTCTTTACAACTGTATTTGCTCTGGCCTGCACCACTTTAAAGCTGTTGTTTGCGTCAAACCCGAACTCAATATCAGGATTAAAGCCAAATTCTTGTTTTACCCTGCCGACAGTCTTAACTATTTCTTTTAACTCTTGTTCCGAAAATATCCTTTTCTTTCTTCCTTTTTCTACTCTCTGCAAATCTATTGTTCCGGCTTCATTTGTCTCTACCCTGTAATTTTTATCTGCCGTTTCGTACTCTATTATCTCAAATTCGCCTTTTTCAAAATCGATAATCTTCAATACTATATTGTCAGGCGTTACAACTCCGCTTACTACCCCTTCACCTTCGCCGTATGCCCCGTTTATCGTAAGCGTATCTCCGTCTAACATCGCTACGCCGCTTTTTGCAAAATCTATCCACTGCTGTATTACAAGCGCAGGCTCAACCATTCCTCCGCTTTTTATCATGTATTCTATGGCTCTGTCGGAATAAAACGATTCCAGTATTTCCGCTATCGCTTCTGATATGTTTTCTTTCTTTACTTTCGTTTTTGTTTCGGCCATTCCCGCAAACGCATGCGTTTCGCCGTCTTCGCCTATCCCGGCAGAACGGCCCACCGTCTTTTTTATTCCAAGTTTATCCAGCTTATTTACGACCGCTTTTATCAGTTCTTTCGCTCTTCCGTCTTTAGTATTTGTCTGCCGTATCAGCTCTTTTACCGCATTTCTCAACGGCTTTATCTGTTCTTTCTTCTCTTCATAATTCAAACTGCCGTCATCTATTATGTCTCTTATTTGCTGAATTAATTCATCGAATCTCGCCGCATTATCACCCAAGAAATATCTTATGCCGTTTTGATCTACCGTTATCCCGTCAGGAATTATATTTTTTCCTACTTTTTTCAGCATCTCGGCCAAATTCCAGCCTTTGCTTCCGTTTTTATTTTTATCTTCGGGCTTCAACTCTCTGAATGTTTTTACTATATTCGATATGCTCAGTTTATCCAAAGATTCTTTCTGTCTTTTTTCCGTTTGTAATTTGACTGAGGCGGCAGGCGGGCTTGCGTCGCTTATATATTCGTATTGTTCAAGGCTTTCTTTAGGGCTTAAAAATTCTATTGTTCCAAAACTGCTGTTTAATAAAACCTTATCGCCGTTTTTAACGGTTATTTTTACGCCTTCAACATCTTGCGCCTGTATTCCGCTTATATTTCTTATTTCAGTTTCAGGTTTAGGTTTAACGGAAGCAATCTCTATGCTTCCGTCTTTTTGCAATACGGCTCCGCTTAATACCATTGACATCTTATTGCGTTCTCTTGTGCTTATCGCCGCGTGGCTTAAGTAGCCTCCGCCAAGCGTAAGCACAGCTCCGACTTTGTCCAATATCTCTATATCGTCCGGCGTTGTATAAGGCGCTGCCCATATTAATCTTTTTGCTCTTTCAGGATCATTTTTTACTATCTTTCTTATTTTGCTTCTGTCCGCGTCTATTATTACTTCTCCGGCAAACAGCTCGTTTCTTCCTTTTGACGTTACATACGCTCCCGCATCTTGATTATTTGTTATCTCTATTTTTTGTTTCAGGCTTTCAATAAAATATTCTTTTTCACTTTTGCTTATACTTTCAGCCTCTAGCTCCTGATAACCTTCTTGTTTCAATATCTTTATCAAATTTTTTGAATCAAGTACTTTTCTACCGTCGTCGCTTACAAGTTCCGCTTTCGCCGCTTTTACCGTTCTTCCTTTGCTGACTATCATTTTGACCGAAAGATAATCCCCGTTTTCCAACTGTATATAGCCGGTCTGCAATGTGTTCTGTCCGCCAAGTTTTGCGACTTCCTTAAATTTGAAATATCTCGGGTTAATTATTTGATTTATTATTGTTCCTGCCTCAAACAACTTACCTGCATTATCGCCCGGCATATCATTCGCCATTTCGGCAACAACGTCATAATTTGCATTCTTTTCCAATTGCCCCCGGGCATTCAATATCACTCTGCCTTCGGCATACGCTCTTTCCAGCGGTTCGTTAAAATATTTATCTATCACGGCTTGAGGGTTGTCTTCATATTCCGTCGCCAAATTATCTGACAGCATATCAAGCCCGGATCGTTCCAAAACCGGATTCAATTTTTGCTGTATCTCGATGAATTGAGGTTTTGTAAACCTTTTAATATTTAGAGTTCTGTCATCATAACTAAAACTTCTCAATTCTCCGGAAAAAAATCTCTGAATAAGCAGATCAATATTTTTCGAGTTATCGGCAAGATCAAAATACCAATCTATATTTACCGAACTATCAAACAGAAGCATAGTTTCCGACAGCACATACGGCAAGTCGGCATAATCATTTAAACCTGTGTCTTTATTTAAACTTGCGCTTAATCCTGCGACAGAACCGTTCTTCTTAGTGTCTTCGATTCTGTAACCTATTTTTTTCAGAGCTTCTGCAAAATAATCTACCCGCGCCTTTTTGCCGTTATCGTTCCCATCCTCGTAATACGATATGGATGCGCCTCTGTTGTTTTCGCTGAAATCCGCTTTTAGCAGAACGCTGTGCCCGCCGAACCTAACGCTCCAAAACAATGTGTTATCTTTCAATACAATCCTCGATAGCCTGCATTTATACGGACTTGCCATTAAATTTCTGAAAACTTTAAAAATTTCATGGTTTATTTTTCCGTCTGAAGACAAATTAATAATCTGTATATTTTTATCAGCCAGATTTGAAAAACAGACATTGGCATTTTTAAAGTTGGGGTCAAAGGTGTATAAAAAGTCATCCATAATATCAAAAAATGCTGTCTCTCCGGATTTATGGACAAACTTAATCAGATCGTTCAGTGATTCTCTTATCTCCGGATACTCCGCGCCTTTTATATTTTTTTTAAATACGTCATACGCTGCTCTGCACTTCTGAGCTTTACCGCGATTTATCGGCGGCAACATTTCCATCAGCGGTATCTTTTCTATCATAGATATTATCTCTATCATGTTCTCGATATAATTTGTGACGGTATTGAGGCTCTCTTCGCTATCAACCGAATTCAGCAAGCGCAAAGCTTTTTCGTTGTAATCCAGAAAGCTCGTCTTTGAACCGCTTTGCGGCACAAATAAATCATAAATTTTTACAATATTCTTAAGCCCGCGCTGTCTTCGATCAGCGGCAAAAATATACTTATCTCTTCCATCGCTTAATGCAAATTCTTCTGACTGAGGAAATTTGGATATCAAAGAATTCAATACAAGCTGTTTTTCGGTTTCTCCGGACTGCAAAAACGCGCTGCGGTTATATTTGGGATATTGGACTCCAACATCATAAAATATTTTTCTCACCGCAAAACCGAGTGACTTATTACGGAGGATTTTTTCAATCTTCGTTATTTTTTCTATTTCTTTAGCAGTAACTTTATCGCTGTGATATTCGCCTAAAAAAAGTTTGTCAAACTGCAGGCTGCCTATATCGGCATCAACGACGCTAAAACGTATCTCCGGCGGAACACTGCCATGCACATATACTTTAGACGCAGTGAGCAAGTCGTCTTCTTCTCTGTCAGAAGCGTTGAAAATACCGCTGCCGGAAGCAACAGCGAGAAAACTCTTCAATTTTTCATCGGCTTCAGGAATGCCGCTAAAAACGGAATTCAGCGCTCTGAAGCGGCCTTCAACATCCGCAGCAGAATCGAACGAGGCGTTAACGCTGTCCATAAAGCCGGGATTCGAGGCGTAATCTACAAATTTATTGTCGTAAGCCAGCGCCTCGGCAAGAAAATCATCCCGGCGACCTTCGACAACCGCAGAAAGCATTCTTTCAAGACGTGTATTCTGCTCATAGCTGCCTGAAAAAATATCTTTAAAAAATTCCTCTTCCGAAACCGGAGTATTTTTCAATATGCCGGCGCCGCCAATCACGGTTACCGGCGCTTTTTTGAATATGCCCACGCGGTACACCACAAAGAAGTTATATAAGAAGTGCATGGCGACCGAAGGAATTATGTATCCGGTTACGGACTGGAATGCGCCGAAGAAAAACCCTATAAATGGAATCGCCGGCAGCATGAATACGCCAAGCGTATATGCCGCCGTCATCCCGCCAAGTATTATTAAATCTCTCGGAGTCAATGACCTGTTGAATACCTTGTGCAGCGCGACAAACAATATGCCGCTTATTATTAATGGTATCAAAGGATTTATCGATAATGCCGAAGCTATTATTACGGGCGCGCCCCTGAAGAGCCACTCTTCCCATATAGGCGCGATGGCGATGGTATAGAATTTGTACAAAGAGCTGTTTTCGTCTTTAAATAGTTTTTTAGATAGTCTTTTAATTTGTCTGTCGATTATCGAATTGGGTTTAATATTTTTGGCCGGCTTCTGAAAGGACTGAGGCAATACGCTTTCTACTTGGCCGTCTTTGTCAAATGTAACTTCTACCTCTTCCGCCTTTACTTTTATTTTAATGCTGTCCGCGCTTACGCTTTCCAGACTTATTATTTCGGATTTTTCTTTCTCGTGTATTTCGTTATATTTTTCTATCACTTTTTTTATTATTTCTTGCTCTGTACTCGTTTTTCCGAACTTGCCTTCGGCATATAACTTGCTTATGTATCCTAACGCAGAAACCAGCCCTTCGTTTTCCAAATAAGATTTCAGCGCGTATCCTTCTATGTATGCTCCCGCTATGTCCGCTTTTCTTTGCTCGTTGAACAGTTTTACGTATTTTTCTTCCGCTTCTTTTACGCCGCCGGTGATTTTTGGAGTTAGAGTTATTACGCCAATGCCTTTTGACAGAAGCATTTCTTTCAGTTCTTCGGTATGGAAACCGCCGGTTATTACGACGGAGACGGAGTTATCTGCTTCTAACGGTGTCATCCCGAACTTGTTTCGGGATCTCGTCGTTAAATCATTAACAGCAGACCCTGAAACAAGTTCAGGGTGACACGACGATTGGGTACGGTTGCCGTCAAATCCGGTGACGATTTTGTCCACGAAGCCGGTGTTTCTTAAGTCATTTACTCTGTAGTAGCTTTCGTATATTTTTTCGTAAGGCAGAAGCTTTTCAAAAGGCGCTTTGTCTAAATATTTGCCCCAGAGTTTTTCTAGAGAGGCGATTTTAAAATCTCTTATATATTTGTAATCGGCATCAGTTCCTTTATTTGCCATAAAGTTTTTCAGCTTTTCCATCGCCAGAGTCAATATCGTTATCTCAAGGCTTTCGCGCTCCGCGCCGTTTATAAGCAAATCGTTCAACAGGCTTCTTTCTTCTTCATAGACTTTTAAGGGATCGGCTTTTACCTCAAATTTATATACTTCCAAATAGCCGGACAAGTTTTCATACTTCTTCAAATCCATTTTGTTCGCCGCGCTTATCTGCTCGATTTTGTCCAATACGTCTTCTCCGGTCAGCTCCTTATAAGCGGAATACGGCAGAACGTTTTTTGCTTCCTGCATATACGCCTGCAGCTCTTTTTGGACTTTTTTGTAATTTACTTTTTTTGGAAGAATGCTGATATTTTTTATCGAAGAGTAATTATCCGTATTTATGCCGGATTTCTCGGCCTGTTTGATAAGATAAGAATAAAATTTCCGCTGCGGCATGTCGCCGCTTTCATATTTTTTAAACGCCGAGAGCATTTTCTTGCCGGGCTTATCAAGAGTTTTTCTTTGCAGGGCGTTAAGCGCCTTTTCCATTTCCGACATTATCGGCCGCACTTTATCCTGAGTCGCAAGTATGTATTCAAGCCTGAGGGCGTTGCCGTCATACAGATCTTTTTCTTCCAGCCCGTAAAGCCGTATTTCTTGTTTAGAGGTTAGAAAGAAATATTCAGCTCCGCTTATTTTGCCTTGGGAAAGCAGATCTTTGACCAAAACGTCTTTTATGTTGTCGGGAAGATTTTTGATAAAGCTGGTTTCTATATTTGCCGACGCGCCTTCTATGTATATTTTATTGAAACCGGGCTGCACGGACAGATTTTCCAGAAAAGACGCTATCTTATTTTGAACGTCGTAATGGCAGTGCAAGTCCTGTATGAGAAAGACAGTTTTTGAGTACGGCAACCCCTCACCCTCTTGCTTCGCAAGTCCCTCTCCCGCAAGGTGCGAGGGAAAATATTCATTTACCGTAAAATCTTTATTTATGTCATACGCCTGCGGCGAAACGCCGCCCGCAACAACCGCTTGAAGCGATTGCGAGGATACGTTGAAAATAAAAGTTGCGGCGATAAATACTGCCAATGCTTTTTTCATGCTTTAAATACATTACTCCTGTAATGAACATCCGGCGGACTTAGCAAGCCATAAAAATTGTTTATTCTAATGTAAAACATTATCTTCACGGCAGTTAAGCCGTTAAAGTGTCCGTGTTTTAATTTGCCGTGCAAAAGCTGTTTACATGATCGACAATAAAATCAATTACCTCTTTGCCGTCAATAGTGCCCGGCACAATAGTAAACCTCATGGTATTGCCTTGAGGAACAGGATCAAGCAGCGGCTCTTCTACTAATTCTCCCGGATTGCCGTTGGATATATTGGCCGGATACTGGGTTTTCAAAGTGTTCTTTATCACATTTGGATTTATAAGAGTAAGAGTACTGCCGTTTATACTGTATCCGTAAATAACCTCAACATCGACGTATTGCGATGAGTCTTTGTAAATGCCGCTTCCCTCAATAGTAAGTTTTACTTTATCCGTTCCTTCCGGAGTAAATACATAATCTATCTGCTGATACGGGAAAAAAGCTGCAAGCAGTTTTGGGTTGGATAAAGTCAGCGTCCGCGGAAAAATCTTATCAAAAAGAGCTTGGTCAGCCGGAGTCAGCCCGCTTTCTGTCTGGGTTTGAGATTGTTCTCCGGTGCCGATTATTTTTTTCGAGTCGCTGCTGCCGCAACTCATAATAACGGCACAAACTAATACGAAAACAGCTAAAAACAGTTTTTTCATAACATCTCCTTTTTTTAACGACAGATGAATGGATGCAAAGATGCGGGGCAACGGCTACGACAAAAGACCATACCCCGTCGCTTTCAGCCGGACATCCGGTGCGCTCACATCTCGCGCCCGCTCGTAGCACGTGCTCGTTATTCCTCGCACACTCGCCCCTTTAACTAAAGGGGAATTTATAACGGCTTTTTGCCGTTGATTTATAATTTATTTCTGTTTCTCTAAAAATCCTTAAAGTCTGTCATACCGGAAAGTCTCTGTCCGGTATCTGCAGTTGACAAAAGAATGTCACCCTGAGCGAAGTCGAATGGGCAGGCAGTTAATCCGCTCTTTTGTCATTGCGAGACGAGTAATTAGCAAGACGTTATTCCTCAGCAGCCTGTCCCGTAAGGTCGTAGTACGGGGCCGCGGCAATCCAAGCTTTAAGGCAGATCCCGGACTACTGCCTTCCGGGATGACAAGCATGGGTTATTAGAGACACCCTATTGCCGCTGCCAAACTTCCAAACCTCTAAACTTCCAATCTTCCGCCGTTTTTACGCTGCCACCAACGTCGCGCGCGCTCCGGCTACCATCTCGGCGAGATTGTCGCCGACTTTATCCACGGCGGTCTTCGGCACACGATCTGCGTAAAGCGCAAGCAAAGTAATTAGTTCCGACAGCGCGATAGGCTTTGAGTCAACCGAAAGCGCGCCGGAATCAATGAGCGAATCGAGAATATTTATGGCTTCCTGCATATTGGCAAAAGCGTCTTTTGCGAAAGGTCCATCTTTTGCGTCGGATATGCGTTTAAGCGCCAGCTGTAATTGCATGTTAGCCTCTTGTTTCAACACATTGACCGCGTTATCTTCGCCTTCCCGATTAAGCGGCTCCGAGCTCACTTTCAAGAGTTTCGCGTTTACCATAGCTTTTGCCAGCAGCGCTTTGTTTTCAGCAACCACAAAGTTAAGGTCGCTGCCGGAAACTTTTGCGTACGCGGCGAGCTCCGTATTTTCAAGCGCGCCCAGCAGATAACCCTCTATATTTTTGAGCACACAATCTTTTTTGTATGAATCCGCGGCGGCTTCATAGCTGGCTGCCAGCGTTTTTATTAGATCCGAATCCGGCAAAACGCTCTTGGCCTCTTCTACGGCCGCAGACAGATTCGTTCCGCCGCGCAAATCAGCTAAGACATTATATGCCGCCGCCTGATTGGCCGCTTCAACCGTCGCATTTCTTTTTAAGGCAAGCTCTTTTCCCGAATCAAATCTTCCCTTGGGAGTGCGCAGCATTGCGGCTTTTTTGGCTAACGGTATCATGCGCATAAGTTCTATCACGGAAAAAGGCCTGTCCTTGATTTTTTCAAGCGACTGCACGACGTCCCACGGTATTCCTATCATCGCAACATTCGGATTATTTATTATTTTCTCAACTATACCGTTGATGTTTGACTCCGCGGCGGCATAATCCGTGGACTGCGTGTCTATTGTTCTTCCGTAGTCAAGCTCAACCCACGAGTTTTCCGGCAATGCGCTTAAGTTTAGCGCGTTTCCGCTGCCGTCAACGGCTAAAGTTATGCGCCGTATGTCTGCCTTTTTGTAAATGTTTTCGTCAACAAAAGAAGGACTTAAAACTCCAAACAGCGCTCCGGAGCGGTGCGCGTTTAAGGCGTTTCTGACCGCGTCAAACTTTTGCGCCGCTTCCATTGCGTCGCTTGCGGACATGCCGGACAAGTTAAGTTTAATCCCGTCTAAAAGCATTTTACTTCCCGCTCTTGCTCCTGAAAGTTTGTCAAGCTGCCCCGACAAACCGTACGCCCACTCATTAAACAGCCCCAGCTTATTCTCGCCAAACGAATATTCTACGGCAACCTTAAGTCCGGCGGCGTGCATATTCTTAAGAAAATTTCTGAACGCGGCTTCGTCCGGCAGCGCGTTGTCCGCGCCAAGCTTTACAACTACGACAGAGACGGAATGCTCCTTAAAATCATTTATGGCCGACGGAGTGCTGAATTGCTCAAGCCTTACGCCCGGCTTAGAAATATCTATTGTGGTAGGAAGTATGGGGCTGTTGTTCATATCGGAAGCTTTTTTTCTGTTTTTAAACATCTCGCCCGCAGTTTTGAGCATACCGCCGATATTTCCGGCTTCAAACACATCGATATCGGAGCCTTGCGCCAAGATGTCGTCGTTTGCGCTCTTTACCGCGTCAGCCGTTTTCAAAAGAACGGAGTCGGGATACATATTTTGCAGAGTTTCATCCTTGCCCGATACCTGAACGTCTATTATTGACGGTATTGCTTTTTCCTGCCTTTTTTCTATTTGTTCATCGACATACTCAAGAGTTTTTACGGCAAAATCGTTCATATCCGTTTGCCGATCAAAGAAAAATATATTTACCGCTGCGCTGTTTTTCGCAGACGGCTGCGAATATTTGAATATGTCGGCAGATTTTTGTCCGAAAGTAACGCTGTCCAAAGGCTCAACGACAATTCCTTCAGGCATTCTCTCATTGCCCTGCGGCATGGGCATTATAAGATTTACTTTCACGCCTTTTTTTGCAATCTCTCTTGCTCTGCCGATAAAATCCGGACTGTACTTATCCGAAACCAAATAGTAAGGCATATCGCCAAAAGGCATATCGGAAAAAAGCAGCTTGCCAAGAGCGCGCCTCAAGACATTTCCGTACGAAGTCAATATCGCGGCGACTTTTTCAAACAGCATTTGCTGTCCGGCATCCCGCGCAGGCGCGGCGGCGGCAGCTTGCAGCTTGGAAGTTGACTCTGGAAGCGCA
>WQUP01000189.1 GCA_009782015.1 Endomicrobiia bacterium
GTTTAAAGGTCATTTTCCGCGCTATCCGCTTCTGCCCGGCATAGTGCAGATAGAAATAGCTTTATTTTGCATAAGCATGCGTTTGAATAAAGAAGCAAAGCTGGCCGAAATAGTTAAAACTAAGTTTATAAAGCCCGCTCTGCCTGACACCGAACTGTGTGTCTCTCTTTCCGGAACGGGCGAAATTTTTGATATAACCGTCAAAGACGCAAACGAAATTTACTCGCATATGAGGCTGAGGGTTGCCGTTTAGCAATATCCGTCATGAATGACAACAAACACAGGAATACGACAATGATAATGAAATCTTTTTTCAAACAAAATCCCGGCGATCCCAAACCGTTAAAACTCGTTATAAAGCGCAAAGTGCGTTTTGACGAGATTGATCCGCTGCGAATAATGTGGCACGGCAACTATGCCAGCTTTTTCGAGGAAGGCAGAATCTCTTTGGGGGACAAATACGGTTTCGGATATAAGGATTTTGAAAAGCACGGCGTGATAATACCTTTAAAGAAATTTCATGTCGATTACATGCTTCCGCTTGAGTTTGGAAAAACGTATTCGGTTGAAACGCTTTTATATTGGAACGAAGCGGCGAGGCTTGATTTCGAATACCGCATATACGACGAAGAAAAGCGCCTTGCGACAATGGGATACAGCGTTCATCTTATGGTTGATTTGCAAAAAGGAATACTTGTGGTAAAACCGGCTTTTTACGAAAAGGTTTGCATGAGATGGAAAGAGGGCAAACTCTAAAGATGGCGAAAATTCTTTTGGTATCTTTAAACACTTACGAATATCCGTATCCGGTTTATCCTGCCGGAATGTCTGCGGTAAGCGCGGCTTTAAAACGCGCCAAACACGAAGTTCTGCAGTACGACTGCATGTTTCCTGAAAAAACAATAGAGCAAACGGTAAAAGATTTTAACCCCGACATTGCCGGCATTTCCGTGCGCAATATAGACAACGAAGATTCTCTCTCTGCAGACAGCCGATGGTCCGGAGATAAAGCAAAAAATATCGTCTCCGCCGTCAAAAGCGCCAAAAATATTCCCGTATTTTTAGGCGGAGCCGGTTTTTCCGTAGCCGCAAAGGAGTTTCTGGATTACACGAAAGCCGATTTCGGCGTTGTCGGCGCGGGGGAAGTACCGGTTACTAACCTTATAGAAGACATTTTAAATGCAAACATCCGCGGACGGATATACTCTTCAAATCAAGTTTCTTATATCGAACCCGACATTGAACAAAAGCTTCTGCGCAAATACTCCGATGCCGGCGGAATACTCGGCGTGAACACAAAGCGGGGATGCGCTTATTCGTGCGCCTATTGTTCTTACCCTCTTATTGACGGAAAATTTTTTTCCGGCTTTGACGCCGCGGCAACGGTCAAATACATAAAACGCCTGGAAAACGAATACGGCGTAAAAGAAATATTTTTTACTGATTCGGTTTTCAACGACTCTTCGGGATTTGCCCGGACGCTGTGCGAAGAGATGATAAGACAAAAAACAAAAATACGCTTTGCCGCTTATTTCAATCCGGCAAACGGATCCAAGCGCGACATGGAACTGTTTAGGCGCGCCGGACTTTTTGCCGCCGAGTGCGGCTCCGACGCGGCAAGCGCCGAGACTCTTAAAGCTTTAAACAAGCCGTTCACTTTTAAAGAAGTCGAAGATTTCCAGAATATGTGCGATGAAATGAAAATTCCGTGCGCTCATTTTGTCATTTTCGGCGGGCCCGGAGAAAGCGAAGAAAGCGTTGACGAAGGGCTTGAAAACTTAAAGAAACTTGAAAACGGCGTCGTGATGGTTTTTTCGGGCATAAGGGTGCATTACGGCACGCGCATACACGAAATGGCTTTAGCCGAAGGCAAGATCGGCAAAAGCGCGAGTCTGTTGAAGCCTTTTTATTACTTCTCGGACAAAATAGACGCTGATGCGATGAATAAAAAAATAGAAAGGTCGTTTAGAGGCAACAGAAAAAGGATTTTTCCTCCGGAAAAAGGCGAAGAGATGATGAAAACTTTAAGGCGTTTCGGATACAAAGGACTTCTTTGGGATACGCTTGTAAAGGCAGAGTGAAGATAATGAAAAATTTTAAACCTTTGATAGTTATACCGCTTTACAATCACGCGGCGGCCGTAAAAAAAGTCGTTGACGCTGCGCTTGCTTATTACAATAGCGTTTTAATCGTTGATGACGGCAGCACGGACGGCGGCGCAGGCAGCGTTACGGATCCGCGCGCAACCGTAATACGCCATGAGAAAAACAAAGGCAAAGGCGCGGCGATTTTAACGGCAGCAAAATGGGCTAAAGAAAATAATTTTACGCACATAGTTTCCATTGACGCCGACGGCCAGCATTATCCGAGAGACATCGGCAAACTTTTGGACGCGGCAAAAGAACACGGGCATTCGATAATTATCGGCAAAAGAAATTTTGAAGATCCGTCCGTTCCGCGCGCTTCCAAATTCGGAAGAAAATTCTCGGGATTTTGGGCAAAAGTTCAGACAAGCAAGACGATTATAGACATGCAGAGCGGGTTTAGGGTTTATCCTCTTGAAATTTTCGGCAAATACAAAATTTATGCAAAAGGGTTCGGTTTTGAGATAGAAGCCGTTATCAAAGCTTTATGGGCAGGATTCGGCGTCGAAGAAGTCGAAGTCGGCGTGCACTATCCCGATAAAAAGAGCAGGATATCGCATTTTAGTTTTATAAAAGACAACGCAAAGCTCGGTATTCTAAACACATATCTTACGATAAGAGCCATGATGCCGTTTCCTCACAGAAAGTTTATTGAAAATGAAAAAGGCGAAGTTATTTCGTTGAATCCTTTTAAAGTCGTTGTCGGGCAGATGAAAAAGAAAGAAAATCCTTTGCATTTGGGCGTGTCGGCCGCCTGGGGAAGTTTTTGGGGCGCTCTTGCTTTGCCGGGGATACGCACCATGATACTTTTTGTCGGAGTAGGCTGGTTCAACCTAAATCGCGCCGTGGCTTTCAGCGTTGACAAGCTTGCGATTCCTCCTTTTATACCTTTCGTGTGCATAGAAACCGGATATTTTTTAAGGCACGGCGAATTTCTGACGACGGTAAGCTGGAAAATCATAGGAACGCAGTTTTTTCAAAGAGTGTGGGAATGGATGCTGGGTTCTCTGATTGTCGCTCCGGTATTTGCGCTTATCGTGGGGCTTGCGGTTTTTGTCGGCGGACATATCTTGCGCAAAGGTGTCATATATGCCTCAGAAATGGACGGGTAAAAGCCTCGGAAGTCCGTTTTTCCAGGGATTGCTGCGGTTTTTTGTCAAATACGGCGGCAGAAGCGCCGCGTATTTCATAGCGTATTTTGTAGCGGCTTTTTACGCTTTGCTGCCGGTTGTGCGAAAAAGCGCTGTGCATTATATCGTGCGCCGTTTTCCAAAATCCGCAAAAGCCGCTCGGCTGCTGCATTTATACCGGCTGAATTTGGAATTCGGGAAAATTTTAATCGACAGGGCGGCGCTCGGCATTACAGGCAGCGTCGATATTATCTCTTCGCAGAAAGATAAAGATATTTGCGCAGAGCTTGCCGCCAAAGGCAAAGGGCTTATAATTATCACTGCGCATTGCGGCTGCTGGCAAACGGCGATGTCGTGCTTTGATTTCATAGACGGCGATAAATATGTCGTTTACCGAAAAAGCGAAAAAGACGTCGATAAACACGTTCACGAGCTTTCCGGAAAAAAAGCTCCGGTAAATTTCATAGATCCCGCAGGCTATGCCGGAGGAGCCGTTGAGATAATTGCGGCCCTTGCGAAAAAAGGCATAG
>WQUP01000190.1 GCA_009782015.1 Endomicrobiia bacterium
CCATGTTGCCTTTGATTTTGTTCGACGACAACTACAAAATGGATTCCGGCTTTCGCCGGAATGACACGGCTCAAAATAGGGTTTTTAGAGAAACCCAATTTGCAGTTGCCGTTGCCAAGCTTCCAAACTTCTAATCATCCAATCTTCCGCCGTTAATGGTACGTATGCCTTCTGATATGAATAGAAAAAAGTATTCCCACGGCGCAAAGAGACGACACCATCGAAGATCCGCCGTAAGACAATAGCAGCAGCGGAACTCCGGCGACCGGCATCAGTCCCATAACCATGCTTATATTGATTGCCGCGTAAAACGCAAACATCGCGGCTATCCCGGTGGCCACAAGCGAGCCGTACCTGTCGCGCGCGTCTCTGGCGATTACAAGCGCGCGCCATATAAAAATGAAGTAAATGATTATCGTAAGCTGCGAGACAAGCCATCCGCCTTCTTCGCCTATCACTGAAAATATAAAATCCGTATGCTGCTCCGGCAGAAATCCAAGCTGCGTCTGCGTGCCGCTTAAAAATCCTTTTCCGGCAAATCTTCCCGAGCCCATGGCTATTTTTGATTGTATGACGTTGTAGCCGGAACCGCGGGAATCCGTTTCCGGATACAAAAACACGACTATTCTCTTTCTCTGATAATCTTTGAGAGATTTTTCTACCGACATTGAGGCGGCGCATCCCAAAAGAATGGCGCCGCCAAGCAGTATCGGATAGACGGCTGAAATTTTTATCCTGAGCTTCCACAAAAACCACCACACCGCAAAAAGCAAAATCACAACAGCAACTGCAGCGTAAAGTATGCCGAACAGATTATTCTGCACATAAGCGAGATAATGTCCTATAACCGAGCCCGGCTCCATAATCCACGGCTGCGCCCTGAGATACTCTATAAAAAGCGGTATTCCAAAACTTAGTCCGCAAAATACCGCTATGCACAAAAGATAAAACGGCTCCGCTCCCGCCATAAACAAAAGCACAAGTGTTACGAGAAAATACGAAAGAGAAGAAGAAAAAGCCGGCTGAAGCATTATGAGAATGAAATGCCCCATCAAAATGAGAAACGTAACGATGAGCATTGAAGGCTTGCGCACATTTTTCCAATTTTTGTCCAGAAACGCGGCAATGACGAGTATGTACATGAGCTTTGCTATCTCGACAGGCTGGAACGAAGCTATGCCGAAATTGATCCAGCGTTTTGCGCCGTTTACGGTTACGCCGAAAATAAGCACCGAGGCCAAAAGAACGAGCGACAAAACGTAAACTGCTTTGGCGAGCTGTTTATAATGCTGGTAGTTGAAGTTTGCAAGCGCAAACATAAGAACTAACCCTATGCCGAAAGCAGTCATCTGAACGGCAACGTATCTCGAGGATGCGCCGTAATTGTAACTGGCGGAGTATATCGCCGCTATGCCTATGAGCGCCAGCAGGCACATCGAAACCAGAAGACCGATGTCTGTACCGCTCATTATTTTTTGAAATATGTTTTTTTCGCGGATCATTTTTTTGTTTCCTTGTCCTCTTCCGGCTCGACGTTAAAATAGGTTTCGTATATTTTTTTGCCCACCGGCACGGCGTTAAGCCCGCCGCCGCCGCCGTTTTCCACTATAACCGCAAGCGCAATCTCGGGATTGTCCGCCGGTGCGTAAGAGACAAACCAAGCGTGGTCTTCGCCCTGGGGATTTTGCGCGGTTCCGGTTTTTCCGGCTATTTTTATGCCGGGAATTTTGCTCCTTTTGGCCGTTCCGTTTTCAACGGTTTCTATTAAAGCTTTATGCAGAAGGTCCCACGTTTTGTCGGCAAGATTTATCTGCGGATTCATTTCGGTCTCGTGTTTGTATAGTTCTTCTCCGCCCGCGGAAATGACTTTGCTCACTATAAACGGCCGGTAATACGTTCCTCTGTTTGCCACAGCCGTTATCATCTCTGCCATCTGAAGCGGCGTTACCCACAGCGCGCCCTGCCCTATGGCGAAAATCACGGTATCGCCCTGAAGCCACTTCATGTTCATCTGAAGTTCTTTCCAGCGGGGATTGGGAACAAATCCGCGTTTTTCGTTGGGCAGATCTATTCCTGTTTTCTCGCCGAGATAAAACCTCTTGGCGTATTTCTCAAGATTTCTCACTCCAAGCTCCAGCCCCAGCTGGTAAAAATATATGTTGCACGACTGCGCCATTGCAGTAATAAGGTTGACTCTGCCGTGGCCGGTCGTAAGCCAGCAGTTGTACCACCTGTCCCCGAGCTCAAAAGTGCCGGTGCAGTACTCCGATACGCCGGGATCCGTGTTAAGCAGATCTTCGGCCGCCGCAAAAGTTATTATTTTAAATATTGAGCCCGGAGGATAAAGAGCCTGAATCGCCCTGTTAAAAAGCGGCAGGTTTTTATCCTTGAGGTAAACGCCGAAATCTTTTGTCCCGACTTTATTTGCGTCAAAACCGGGCGTTGACACCAAAGCTTTTACCGCTCCGGTTTTCACGTCAATAACTACCGCCGCCCCTCTGCCCGTCGGACTGTCTTGCAAAGCGGCGTACGCCGCGGACTGAAGTTTTGAATTTACGGTAGAATAAACGCTTGCGCCTATTGCCGGAGGGATATACCTGAAAGCTTTTGTCTGATATCCTCTGGCGTTTACTTCCAGCTGCCATCCGCCGTCCGTGCCTTGAAGGTATTTATCGTAAACCTGCTCGATTCCGCCGCGGCCGATATAGTCGCCCATTTTGTATCCGTCGTCGGCCATATCTTCTATTTCGTCCTGCCGTATTTCTCCGGTGTAGCCGGTTATGTGGCCGTTGGCTTCGGAGTCATAATAGACTCTTTTCGGCTCTTTCACAACCGAAATGCCGGGAAGCGTCAGCTTTTTTTCCTGGATTTTAAACATTTCCTCTATGGTAAGATTGCCGGCAAGCTGCACCACTCTTCCGTAGCGCCATCCCTTGTCTATGCTCGGACTTATATCTCTGTTGAGTATTTTGCCAAGCGCTTCTATCGTTTCCTGAGACGGCATTTTCTGCTGCTCAAACGGATAAAAAAGCGCTATATACGTAAAATCGTTTCCGATAAGTTTGACGCCGTCTTCCGAGTAAACTACCCCTCTTGAAGCGCGTTCGCGGGTATTGTACATTCTCTGCTGCTCGGAAATCTTTCTGTACATATTCCCTTTTATTATCTGGAGATAAAACAGCCTGCCGGAGAGAATGACAAACAAAAACGCGAAAAACACAAGAACAATCCTGTGTTTTTCAAGAAACATCTCGTATGCGAATTTATCTTCTTTCTGCCAAACCATAAAAAACCCTTAAAAAGACAATTACGAATTACAAATTACGAATTACGAATCAACGGCAACAGCAAACGGCTTAACGACCTTTTGTCATTTGTTTTGTCTTTAATTCGTAATTTGTAATTCGTAATTGCCGTTATATGTGTTTCCTTCCGAACTTCGTAACCGAATTAAGAACAAGAAACACTGCCGGAGCGAGCAAAACCGTCAACGCTATTTTAAGCGAGCCGTACGTTGAAACGGCAAAAGGCGTATAGTTTCCGGAACCTTCCGGCACTATGAAATATATCAGGCTGAACCCCAGCCAATATACGATGCTTGAGACAAAAACCATTATAACCTGCGTAAAAACCTGATCTTTGTCGAAACTTCTGATGAACATTCCCGCAAAATATCCTATTACGGCAAACATTACGGCTCTCACGCCGAATACGTCCGTAGAGAAAGCGTCCCACGTAAGCCCCAGAATAAAACCCATGCACTGCGCGCTCATCTGCCCTCTTGTCAGAGCCA
>WQUP01000191.1 GCA_009782015.1 Endomicrobiia bacterium
GAGCATCGGGCGTATGGATAAATCGTCCTGCGGCAGGGTTTTAAGAATCCTCCCGCGGGCATCCCCTGCTATAACTTTTAATGTCATTATTCTCCGAAAACCTGCACAAAGACTTTTCTGCTTCTGGGTCTGTTGTCAAAATCGATGAGGATTACCTGCTGCCATGTGCCGAGCAGCAGCGATTTTGACGTTATAGGGATAGTTTTTGATGTGCCTATTAGTGATGAGCGTACGTGTGAAAAGCCGTTGCCGTCATGCCATTTTTCGTCATGGGCATAAGCGCCTTTTTCCGGAGCTATAATCTCCAAAGCTTTGCGGAAATCCGATATGAGACCTGGTTCAAACTCAAGAGTCGTTATGGCCGAAGTCGAACTTGACACGGCGATAGTCACAAGCCCGTTTTGAATTCCGGAACGGCTGACTATCCTTTTGACATCGTCGGTAATATCGAGAATGTCCGTGTATCCTTTGGTTTCGCGGTTGACGTACTCCGAGTAAATCATATTTTTTCCTTAACTTAACATTATATCTGCCGAATATACGGGGAATTATACATAAATTACGGATAAAAGGCAAAAAACGCGCATCTATTTTGTTTCAGAGCCGCCGTTAAGCCCCTGATCGCCGGCAGCGGTAATTTTAAGCAGCATTTTGTTATCTTTGCGCGATTTTATGACTTTTATATTTAAATCCGGAAATTCGGTTTTAAGTTTAGCCGGACAATTATTGGCATAGTAAGTTAACCTGTATTTAAGTTCGTCGGAAATTTTATAATTATCGTCTAATTTTGAAATAACATAATATTCATTTTCAAAAAGTTTATTTTTGTCCGCAAGATTTTTTATTTCTTCATTTACCTGCGCATTTTCCTCCGAGCCGAAAAACATCTTGCTTCTTACAAGCGCCCTGTTTGAAAGAGCGTTGAATTGCGCAACCTCTACCGTATTTTTAAAGTTATCAGCCGCAGGCAGAAGATATTCAATTTCCCACGGCACCCACCATCCGCATGCGAAATAATTGTATTGTTTATTCGAACTCATAAAATCTTCAACCTGCCGCATATCTTTCGCTAATGTATTATCAAAGGCAAAATCAAAATGCCTGATTGCCTCCGCAGCGGGATTCAGCGCCGTAAGAAGAATAACTAATATTATGAGGAAATATAAAATTTTCTGTTTTAAACCGCTGACGCTTAAAATATAATAACATGCGGCGGTTAAAAACAAAACCCAACCTATGAACAAATAGCGGGTCAAAACCGTAGGGTTTATTGAAATATGCCAAACGAAATTGCATGCGAACGCAAAAAGCAAAGCATCGGAAAACAGCCTGTTTTTATTATCATGCGTCTTTCCAAACAAATTTTTGACGCAGTATAAGACAACGCATACTCCAAGCGCAAAACCGTGTATTCCGAAATTTTTTATAAAAAATTTGATATTTATAATAGAGTTTTCCGCTATGCCGTCATTTAAAGAATTTCCCAGCCCTGAATGTATATTAACGACAAAATTACTTTCGTTAAACTTCATTGCCGCATAGCTTCTGAAAGAACCTAAATCAATCAATTTATAAATATCAAACATTATATACGGGAGCATAAGCCCTGCAAAATATAAAATAAGTTTTTTTGCATTCTGATTTAAACCCATGCCATTTTTATAATGCCATACAAACACAAAAAAAACTACCGCAAAAACATGCATCGCGGACAACAATTTTGATTTTACCGCAAGCCCTCCCAATACTCCAGAAACAAAAAAGTTAAGCGCCGTTTGTCTTGCATAAATCAATACAATGGCGGACACAATAATTAATAAAGCCGCAGGCGCTTCCCCGAACATAGAGGCATACATTTGATTAAAACAAGCCCATTGCTCAAGCCCTGGCAGCGTTGAAGCAAAAAACAAAACGATTATAAACACGACGCGCCAAAGCCATAAAATCTCATCGGCTGCCGCGTTAAATTTTTTAGGCAGCCAAAAGATAAAAAACAACAAAACAAAGTTAAGCAGCGCCGCCGACAAACCCGGCGCCCAATATTTATTGCCGAAAATTTTTATAACAAGAGCCGCCGGCAAAATTACCGCCGGGCCGGTGCCGATATTAGGATTAAATCTGGCTAAACATGCTTCATTTAAACCGGAAGCATAGCCGTACCCGAAAGCTAAATTTTTTGATACGTCCGCGTAGAGCGCATCATCGTAATGCGCCATGGGATAATTAAAAATATTTAATGCCGCAACGCAGATAAACATTGCGCTGAAAAGTATAAAAAGCGACTTCAAAATAAGCGTTTTATTTTTCATTTTTAAACTAACCTGTTTGTTTTTTCTATTTCTCTCTTATCTGCCGGTGCAGTTGTCATGCATCCGTATAGTCAACATAAAAAAACCGACCTCTTACCGAAATAGGCCGGATTTTTATTTAATCATATATTTTCAAATACTATGTTTCTCTTGTGGAGGTAGTCGGGATTGAACCGGCGTCCGGGGCGCTCACATCTCGCGCCCGCGGCAGACTCATCCTCGTTATTCCTCGGACTGCCGCCCTCTTGCATCAAGAGGTCAACTTTTTTTGCTTGACCATATATTTTCCAAATAGTCCAATTCTTTTGTGGAGGTAGTCGGGATTGAACCGGCGACCTCTTGCATGCCATGCAAGCGCTCTCCCAGCTGAGCTATACCCCCGTAACGGCAATGATATGTCCTGCGGACATGATACTTGCTTCGGAAATGATACAGTGACATAGTCCCCATGATACGTATCCTTCGGATACATTAAAGACAAGGACATATCGTATCATGTTGCCGCAAGGCAATATATCATTTATCATGCGCGCAGCGCGTATCATTATTCAAGTTTATCATGTGCCTTAAAAAGATCATCGCTGTCCTTAAAACGCAATCAGTATATATTATTTTTATCGAGTGTGTCAAAAAATTAGAAATAATTCTGCGTTTCGTCATTCATATTGACATCACTTTTAAGACATCTGCGGATATGCGCTATTAAAAGCCAACAACCTAAAGCTGCAGTCAAAGCGGCAGCGATATAAAAAAACTGCTGTACATATTGCTCTTTGCCCTCAGTGCCGAACCACTTATGCATATGATCCCAGTCCAGCACGGTGTTTGCTCCGTCCACCGTGTTTACGATAACAACCTCTCCTGTATACAGCGATGCCGCCGAATAAAAACCGATAGATTTAAATGCTATTGCCAGAAGCAGAAGACAGACATCGGCTTGTATCTCCCACCCTTTGCGCAGAAAATAAAAAAAGGCGGCAAGCGGGACTATGATCTCAAGCAGCGTACCGCCGCAGACGCGCCAAAACTCGCTGCCTCCTGAAATTAAGTCGAACAACGGGTGTCCGATCTCATGTATCCCTACCGTAAGCCATGTTATAATTCCGCCGACATTTGCGGCTATGAGGCGGTGAAAAATAAAGCCGGCAATCAAAATAAACAAAATACCCGCTATGCCGTAGTCGGTAAACAACGGACCTCTGCGGTGCGGGTCAAGAAAATCGATTAATTTTGCTGCGACTGTTTTCATGTGTGGAAATATAACTTATTTGCAGTGCGGATGCAAGGATGCTAAAGATGCGAAGATGCAGAGTAAAGGCTTTTACAACAATAATCTGCCCGGTCAGAAAACGCGTTTTTTGCAAAGTTGACTCTTAATGACTTTAACGTTTGTCAAGGTGGGGCGTTGAGCATTTCCATGAATAAAATTTATAAATATTTCCGGTCAACGTCCCCGAA
>WQUP01000192.1 GCA_009782015.1 Endomicrobiia bacterium
TTGCTGTCCAAAAACAGTATGACCGCAAACGCGCAAACTATTTTTAAAGCTATTGCTGCGGTATGAAACTGTATGAGCCCGACCGCCAGAGCGGCCGAGAGCCCGACTACAGGGCCGAGATAGGGTATAAGATGCGCTATTCCCGCGACTATTCCTATCAATATGGCGTAATTCACTCCGAATGCGGCCATCGCCGCGCCGGACATCACTCCCACAAAAGAAGCTTCTATGAGCTGGCCTCTTATGAACTTTCCAAGCACCGAGTCTATCTCGTATATTACGGAAAGAATAGTTTCCACTGCTCTCGAAGGAACAAGCTCCACGACGGATTTTATGCTCCTGCCGCCTCCCAAAAGCATAAAAAATACCAGCATCGGAATAAGAACTATCACGGAAAAAAGCGAAAATACGTTCATAATGTAAGAAGGTATTCTCTGCGCTTCCGACACAAGTATGCTGTGCGCTTTCTCAAGAACCATATCCGAGATATGATAATTCTTTATTGCCGGAAATGCCGTTTCAAGCTTGGTTTTCCAGACAAAAATATGGTTTGAGATATACCTGTAGTACTCGGGTATGTTTACCTTGAGCTTATCTATTTCATCCAGCACAAGCGGCACGATTATAAGCAAAACCCCGCCCAAAATCACCAAAAAAGCCGCAGCTATCAAAACCACGGCCACCCATCTTCTGTATCCGCGCGACTGTATTTTAAAAACAAAAGGAGAGAGAAGATACGTTATAAATCCGGCTATGATAAAAGGCGCAAGAATTCCTCTGGCGAAGTACAAAAAAAGGCACGCCGCGATAAAAAGCACTACGCCGACGATAAATAATCTGGTTTTTGTGGATTCCGTTATCATCTATTATATCTCGGAACATTTGAGCCTTGCGGCAAATATCGTAGAAAGGTTTTTCATTATGCGCAGTCCCGCCGTTGCGTCGGATTCCGCCATATCGTCGAATTTGACGCGGTAAATCAGATAGAGTTCGCTGTCTTTGACGGCAACTGCGGTGGAGTCGTGTTTTTTGTTTTCTATCAGCGAAATCTCGCCGAAAAAACCGCCAGACTCAACCGTTTTTTCCAAACTTTCATTGCTGAGTTTTACCTGTCCTTCCTTTACTATGTAAACTACGCTGGCTTCCTGCTTGTCTTTGTATATCTGTTCTCCGGCAAGATATGTCTTTTTAAAAACCAGCAAAGCTATCTTTGAGAGCGCTTTATCGGAAATGCCCTGAAAAAGCGCGACGCGCTTTAAAAAAGCAATGTCTGCTTTAAGCGCGTCGTCTATAATTAAAAATTTCAGCAGCTTTTTTATCATTACTGCTGTTCCTCTGCGGAGTTATAGGCGTTTTCTTCGTTTTCGTCGGTTTCAACGGCATCCTGCATAAACTGCTTTATGTTGCCGCTTCTGTCAAAATCGAACATGCCCCATACCTTTATCGTGTCGTCATCGCTGGCAGAGGCAAGCATAGTTCCGGATTTTGAGAAAACAACATCGTTCACGCTGTCGCTGTGTCCGACAAGAGAAAACATATACCTTCCGGTTCTGGCGTTCCATACTCTTATATCGGTATCGGCGCTCGCCGTGACGACTACGCTGCTGTCTTTTGAGAAAACCGCGGCATTGACTTTTTTCGTGTGTCCCGTTAGATCGCGCATCTTGGTTATTCTTCCTTTCTCAAATCTCCAAATCACGCCCTTTCCTGAATCATCGACGGAAGCCAGGTATCTTCCGTTCGGGCTGAAGTTTACTGCGTTTACTATGGCGTCATGCTCCGCCGCGGTCTGCAAAAGATTTCCCGTCCTTGAAGACCAGATGCGCACAGTTTTATCTTCGCCGCACGAGGCTATGTAATTTCCGTCCGGGCTGAATACTGCGTCTCTGACTATGTCTTTATGGCCTCTGAGAACGTGAAGAATCGAGTAAGGCGCGTCGCTCTTCCATATTATGCATGTCTTATCCGAACTTGCCGACACCATCCTCTTTCCGTCAAGCGCGTAATTTATGCTGTTTACGTAATGATTGTGCCCTTTAAGCGTCTTTAGAAGAGCGTTTGTCTTTGTGGACCAAATTTTAATCGTCGAATCGTTCGCCGTTGAAGCCAGGGTTTTTCCGTCTATGCTAACCCTGACGCAGTTTATTATGTTGGTGTGCCCGGTCAGATATACGATATTTTCGGAATTGTCCATTCTCCATTTGACGATCCTGTAGTCGTAGCCGGCTGAGTAAACGTAGCGGCCGTCGTTTGAAAAGTCCACGGAACGCGCGCTGTCGGTATGAGTCATGAGCGTGTGCAAAAGATAGTCTTCAGCATAAGCCGCGGCAGGCGCGAGCAAAAATGCAAAAACCGCTGAAATTTTAAATAATTTTGATACCATAGTTCTCTCCTTTTTGGCTTTTTTTAAAATCGCTTTCAATTATAACTTAATTTTAGCGTTTTTCAAACAACAGTGTGGAACAACAGTGTGGAGTTTGGAGTGTGAAGAGTGGAGTTTATGAGTTTTCGCAAGGGACTTTGTCCCTTGCGAAAACCTAATTAAATAGGTTTCGGGGACAATGTCCCAGAAACACAACAACTTCACACTCCACACTTCAAACTCCAAACTGCCGTATCAGTCGTATCAGCGTTCCGCAAGCATTTCTACGATTTCACGATTGTCGTATCTCTTCGCATAATCCATGGCCGTAAGTCCAGAAGAATCTTTTATATTCGCTCTTGCGCCGTTTCTGATAAGAAACTTCACAGCCTCTGCGTCGTTTCTGCTTGCGGCAGTTATTATGGGCGCTGTCCCGCTTATATCTCTGGCGTTTACCCGCGCGCCTTTGTCCAAAAGAAGCTGCGCTATCGCAAGATTTCCGGAGCCTATCGCAACGTTTAGCGCCCTTCTCGACTTATTGGAATTTATATGCGCTCCGGACATTATCAGCTTTTGCGCGGCTCTGCCGTTGCCTCTGCTTACGGCAATTACAAGCGGAGTCGCGGCATTGTTGTCGATGCTGTTTGCGGCCTGCGGATTGTATCTCAACAGCTCTTCTACGGCGTCTTCGTTAGAAGAAAATATCGTGTACATAAGCGGCGTGATGCCGTTAATATCTTTTGCCATTATGTCGGCTTTGCTGTCAATCGCAAGCGACATAAGCGCTCCGTTATTTGACCTTGCGGCGGAGATAACCGGAGTAAGCCCGTAATTGTCTCTCGCGTTTATGTCTGCGCCTTTTGAAAGAAGGAACGAAGCCATGGCGTAATTTTCGCTTTCATAAGCTATCAGAAGAGGAGTTTTGCCGTCTTTGTCTTTTATCTCGGTGTTCTCGCCGCGTTTTATAAGGTCTTCTGCCGCGTTTGTGTCCGACAGAAGAGCGGCTTCCAGAAGATTCGACGGCTTTGCCCCCTCGCAATGAAGCTTTTTGGCTATTGAAAGATAACCGTTTTTTATGGCTATGCTAAGCGCCGTGAGCCCTTCCGTAGTTCTGGCGTTTATGTCAACCTGCTTGGTCGCAATTATGTCTCCGACAACGCTTTCAAGCCCTCTCTCGCAGGCCATCATCAAAACGTTCGTTCCGTTGTCCAGCTTTACCGTCGCGTCTGCGCCGTGCTTTATCAAAAGGCCGGCGGTATTGATCATCTGCTTGTTTACGGCAAGCATCAAAACGCTCATTCCCCTGGTGTAACTCCCGCTGGCGCTGGCGCCGTTTTGTATGAGCTTGCCGGCCATGTTGTCATTGCCGTT
>WQUP01000193.1 GCA_009782015.1 Endomicrobiia bacterium
CCGGGGGAAGATTTCCATATCCTTCGACCGTTATCATGACAGCCGTTGCCGCAAAGGCTGCCGGCGTTAAAAGAATAGTCATGGCAACGCCGCCGAAAAAGATGAGCGGCGCGGTTTTGTTTGCCGCGAAACTCTGCGGCATAAAGGAAGTTTACCGCGTTGGCGGCATTATGGCGATTGCAGCGCTTGCGTGCGGAACAAAAACAGTCAAAAAAGTTGACATGATAGCCGGCCCCGGTAATGCTTACGTAAACGAAGCAAAAAGGCAGCTTTTCGGAAAAGTCGGCATAGATTCGCTTGCGGGGCCCAGCGAAGTCGCGATAATAGCCGATAAAAATGCGCCTGCGGAATATGTTGCTGCGGATCTCATGGCTCAGGTTGAACATGACCCCATGGCAAAAGCTTATCTCTTTTGCGAAAGCAGAGAGAAGATAGCAAAAATCAAGGCGTTGCTTCCTAAAGAAGCGCTTAAGCAAGTTAAAACGGAACTTTGTTCTCTTAAGAAAGCAATTGAAAAATCAAATAAAATTGCTCCGGAACATCTTGAGCTTATCATAAAAGATTATGCCAAACTGCTCAAAAATGTAAGAAACGCCGGAGCTGTTTTTGCAGGCTATCAGACGCCTACGGCTTGCGGGGATTACTGGGCAGGGCCTTCGCATGTTTTGCCTACAAACGGGTCGGCCAGATTTTCAAGCGGCCTTTCCGTAATGACTTTTTTGAAGAAAACCTCTTACATTGAAATGGACAAGAAAAATAAGAAAGGATATGAAGAAACGGCCGAATTTGCGGATTCGGAAGGCATGGCGTATCATAAAAAATCGGCGTTGATAAGGGGTTGTTGATGTCATCCTGAGTAGGAAACTTTGTTTCCGACGAAGGATCCAGATATCTAGATCTTTCGCTTCGCTCAAGATGACGCGGCAAAAGGCAAATGGAAAATATGAACCAGAGAAAAGCAAAAATAACCAGAAAAACAAATGAAACCGGCGTAACTGTTGAAATCAATTTGGATAAGAGCGCAAAACCTTCGATTTCAACGACTATAGGTTTTATGGACCACATGCTTGAGCTTTTTGCGGCGCATGCCGGAATTTCGCTCAAAATAAAAGCCTCCGGAGATACTAACGTAGACGACCACCATCTTGTCGAAGATACCGGCATAACGATAGGCAAAGCTTTGAAAGAAGCGCTCGGCGACAAAAAAGGCATAGCCAGATACGGACATTTTCTTCTGCCTATGGACGAAGCTCTCAGCTACGTGGCGCTGGATTTGTCCGGAAGATTTTACCTCAGCTATGAAGCTTCGATAAAATTTCAGAAAACCGGTTTCAATTACGACCTGATTGAAGAGTTTTTCTATGCGCTGGCGAGCAACGCGGGGATGACTTTGCACATAAAAATGATAAAAGGCAGAAACAACCACCACATAGCTGAATCGATATTTAAAGCCGTCGGCCGCGCTTTAAGGCAGGCCGTCGCTTATTCGTCTGGAAAGAGTATCCCTTCGACAAAAGGCGTTCTTTAAATTTATGAATAAGAAAATTGCCGTTATAGATTACGGATTCGGCAATATAAAAAGCGTAGTAAACGCTTTAAAGTACTGCGGCGCGAAGCCCGAAGTAATAGGCCTGCCGCACGAGCTTTCTGAGTTTAACGGTGCGGTTCTTCCCGGCGTAGGTTCTTTCGGACCTGCTGCCGATTTTTTAAAAATCAGCGGGTTTGACAAGACTTTGTGCGAATATACAGGCTCCGGCAAAATGCTTTTCGGGATCTGTCTGGGTTTTCAGCTTTTTTTTACAAAAGGCTACGAAAACGGCGAGCATGACGGCTTAAATCTCATAGCAGGGTCGGTTAAAAAGTTCAGCTTTGAGAATGATAGAAAGAGCGAATTTCTTAAAATTCCGCACATGGGCTGGAACTCTCTGGAACTCTCTAAAACGTTGGACGCGCAGAAAATGTTTAAAGGCATAAAAGACGGAGAAACTTTTTATTTTGTCCACTCTTACTATGCGCAGCCTGAAAATAAAGAGCAGGCTTCGAGTTTTTGCAATTACGGCGTAAAATTTTGTTCTTCGGTTGCGTATAAAAATATCTGGGGAAGCCAGTTTCATCCGGAAAAAAGCGGCGACAAAGGTTTGATAATTTTGAACAATTTTATAAATGAGGTAAAGTAAAGATGATTGTAATTCCGGCGATTGACATCAGACAGGGAAATTCCGTAAGGCTTAAACAGGGCAAAATAAACGAGGAAACCATACATTCCACTGATCCGGTTTTTATGGCAAAGCTGTGGAAAGCCAAAGGCGCGGAAAGAATACACGTAATAGATTTGGACGGAGCTTTCAGCGGCGATAAACTTAACAGAGAGATAATAAAAAATATCTGCGCTTCGGTTGACGTTCCGATTGAGGTTGGCGGCGGAATCAGAGACATGAAAAATGTCGAAGAAACTTTTAAGCTCGGCGCAGCATACGTGATTTTGGGCACGGTTGCTGTTTATAATCCGGAAGTCGTGAGAAAAGCCGTCGATAAATACGGTCCTGAAAAAATAATAGTCGCGGTTGACGCTAAAGACGGCAAAGTCGCGATAGGCGGCTGGAAAGACGTAACTCCGGTTGAAGTGCCGGATATGATAGAAAAACTCAAAGAGTGCGGAGTTGAAGAGATACTTTATACGGACATCTCAAGAGACGGAATGCTTACCGGTCCCGATTTTGACGGGCTTAAAAAGCTCTCTAAAACCGGCATGCGCATAATCGCGTCCGGCGGCGTCAAAAATATAGACGATCTCATAAAACTTCAAGCTCTTGAAAAAGATGGAGTCTTTGCGGCGATCGTCGGAAGCGCGCTTTATACGGACGATTTTAAGCTTGAAGAAGCGATAAAACGGCTAAAAGAAAGAGTGAAGAGTGGAAAGTGAAAAGTGAAGATACGGCAAAAGCTTTTGTAGTTGTCGTATCTCCACTCCCCACTCTTCACTCTCCACTCTGCCGTTAAAGGAAATAACATGCTCGGAGTAAGAATAATACCCTGCTTGGACGTAAATAAAGGCCGCGTAGTAAAAGGCACAAATTTTGTGAACTTGAGAGATGCCGGCGATCCGGTTGAAATAGCCGAAAGATACAATAGCGAAGGCGCTGACGAGCTGGTATTTCTCGATATCACGGCAACGCATGAAGGCAGAGATACGACAGTAGAGCTTGTCAGAAAGACCGCCGAGAAAGTTTTTATACCGCTTACAGTCGGCGGCGGCATAAGGACTATGGAAGACATAAGAAATCTTTTAAACGCCGGAGCGGACAAAGTTTCTTTGAATTCGTCGGCCGTAAAAAATCCGCAGATCGTAAAGGAAGCAAGCGAAAAGTTCGGAATGCAGTGCATAGTAGTCGCGATAGATGCGAAAAAAACCGGCGAAAATAAGTGGAACGTTTTTGTTAACGGCGGCAGAATAGATACGGGAATAGACGCTGTAGAGTGGGCAAAAAAAGTTGCGGAGCTAGGCGCAGGCGAGATTTTGCTCACAAGCATGGACAAAGACGGCACTAAAGACGGCTACGATAACGAACTTACTAAAGCCGTTTCGGACGCTGTACAAATACCGGTGATAGCTTCCGGCGGCGCGGGACAGCTTGAACATTTTGAGAAGGCGTGCCAGTGCGGCGCATCGGCTGTTTTGGCGGCTTCTCTGTTTCACTATAAGGAACTGACGATTAAGCAGGTTAAAGATT
>WQUP01000194.1 GCA_009782015.1 Endomicrobiia bacterium
CAAAGCCCCAGAAACCCACAGACCGTTTAAAATCTTATCGAGATGATAGATTGCACCGATATCAAACGCAACAGCCGTCTGGCTGGTATCGTCGGCGGCAAAGCGTAAAAATTTCAAGGTAGCGCCGATGCCGCCAAGATCCGCATAAACCGGTATTTCCGTGGAAAAAGGAAAGACGTAGTTGATATAAGCGCCCGCGTTGTAAGTAAGCTGCGCGCTGTCGGACGTAAAAACTTTCGCCGATTTCAAATTGTTGTAGGAAAGCCCTGCGGTAAAATTTCCGTAAGAAGTCGGCAGAAGAAACGCGGCTGCGCCGCCGTATATACCGTTAAAAGCGTTTGCGCCGGCAAAATCGAGCCTGCTTGCCAAAACGCTGAAATTTGCCGCGGGATTGGCAAGAAAAGAAAGAGAGTTCTGCGAAAAAGCGGCAATACTGCCGCCCATAGCCTGCGAGTCTGCGGTATATGTAAGCAGAGGAAGCTCGGAAGGAGCCGCCCTGTCGGCCGCAAACGTCCGCCCGAAAAAGCACACGGCAGTAAACAAGCACAGCAGCATAGTCCGTATAGTTTTAATCATTTTATCAGGAGTTACCTCATGTTGTTAGAGGGTTAGAGGATTAGAAGGTTAGATGATTGGCAACTGCAACAGACCAAAAAATCCCTTCTCTCTTCAAATCCTCTAACCCTCTAATCTTCCGCCGTTATTATTTTAACAGTCTGTTGATATCCTTCACAAGCTTATCGAGGTTTACCGGCTTGATGATGCAGTCGTCGGCGCCTTCGGAAAAAACTTTGTCTATCTGAACCGTCATGTCGCCGGTAATAAGTATGACGGGAGTGCGCGAAAAATCCATGCTCGCCCTTATCACTCTTAACACGTCAAAGCCGTTTTTATCCGGCAGATTGACGTCCAAAAGAATCAGATCGGGCTTTTCCAAAGAAAGCGCTTCAAACGCCTGCTCCGCGCCGGAAGCCTTAGCAATCTCAAAATTACTGGCTTTCAACACTTCTCCGACGGACTCGACAAAAGAAACATCGTCGTCCACAACCAAGATTTTTTTCTTTTCCTTGTCAGGCACTTTCATTCCCCCATTTTTTCATCAACCATTATCACGGTTTTATTCGTCAACGTTCCGGAAAGCTCCAGAGTCATGTTTACGTAGTTTACTACCAAATAGCTGCGTTTATCTTCGTCGGGTACTTTATTCGGCTCTAAAATTCCGTACCGCGGATATTCAAGATTCATTGTGTACTCGCCTGGCGGCAACTTTATCTCAATCGGAACATATGTTGAAACACCCACAAACACATTGGCCCCGCCTCTTTTGTCTATCTTCACATTAACGCCTTCAAGAGGCTCGGTATATTTGTCTTTATCATTCACGGTATCCCTGAGCAGAACAGTTCTGGAAATGCCCTGAGGCTCCGCAAGAATCTGAGCCATGCGATCTCTTTTCGGGGTGCGTATGTCAAGAGCTATGCCGGAAACATTTCCGATAAAGTCTAAAAGTTTTTTTTCCTTTTTGTCGAAAAAATGCACAAAAGCAAAGATCGCTCCGATTGCAACCGCAATTGCTATGGCGATTATAACAAAGGGATTTGTAAAAACTTTACTCTTTTTTGCTATTTTTTTAATGTCATCATCGATAAGCAAAGTTTTTTCGCTTTCCTTGTCAGGCACTTTCATTCCCCCACTTTCTCATCAACCATTATCACGGTTTTATTCGTCAACGTTCCGGAAAGTTCCAGAGTCAGGGTGACGTAGTTTACTACCAAATAGCTGCGTTTATCTTCTTCAATATTACTATTGTTCGGCACCAGAATTCCGTAGTGCGGATATTCAAGATTCATTGTGTACTCGCCTATCGGCAGCTTTATCTCAAGAGGAACAGATGAGGAAACGCCGATAAACACATTTGCCCCGCCTCTTTTGTCTATCTTCACATTAACGCCTTCAATAGGCTCGGTATATTTGTCTTTATCAGCCACGGTATCCCTGAGCAGAACAGTTCTGGAAAAGCCCTGAGGCTCAGCAAGAATCTGAGCCATACGCTCTTTCTTAGGCGTGCGTACATCGAGATAAATTCCGGAGACGTTTCCGGCAAGCGCGGAAAGGCCTTTTTTTTCTTTATCCGAAAAATGCGAGTAGGCAAAAATCGCGCCGATTACAATTGCAACAACCGCAACCGCCGCGAAAAGAGGATTTGCAAAAAAATCGCCGTCTTTTGCCGATTTCGGAACGGAAATATCAAAATGCCTGTTAAGTTTGGCGAGAATTTTATCTTCAGCCGCGCTCTGCGACTGAGATTCGTCGCTGAATGTAACAACGGCGCCCGCGTACAATGACGGCGTCTCAAACATTTTCCCGTCGTCTTCTATTTTAAGCGCGATAACGGTAGTATTATCCCTGCCGCCGGAGTTGTTGGCGGCTATTATGAGCTCGTTTGCTACCGCGGCAAGGTTGCCTTTGTGTATGTCAACTATTCCCTTTATTACGAAATCTTCTATTTCGCCGTTAAGCCCGTCGCTGCACATTATGTAATGGTCTCCGGCTTTTACCGGCACGGCCTTATAATCCGCCTTTACGCTTGCGCCGGTGCCGAGAGCCCTCGTTATCATGCTCTGCATCTCCGCGGTCTTGATTTCATCCTCACGCATCTTGCCTTCGTCGATAAGCTCGTTCACCTTGGAATGATCTTTGGTGAGCAGCTCTATAACTCCGCCTCTTATCCTGTAAACTCTGCTGTCTCCGACGTGATAAATGTGAAGAAGATTCGTCTCCTTATCAAACTTCACGGCTACGCCGGTAGTGCCCATGCCTGACAGTTTGGGATATTTTATCGTGAGATTATGAAGCATTCTGTTGGCAAGCATTATGGAAGCGACCGGCCGCATAAGCTCCGGGCCGTATGACGAAACCGCGCTGCCGCCGACGATCTCGCGTATCTGATCCGCGTTCATATTGTCGAAAGACTCAAGCATGACTTCCACGGCGCATTTGCTTGCAAAATCTCCCGCCGCTCCGCCGCCCATGCCGTCGCAGACTATAAAAAAATCCTTGTCGGAATTTACCCCGAAAGCGTCCTGATTTTCTTTCCTGACTATTCCTGTGTCCGTTTTAGCGTAACTTGATATTCTCATAGGAACTGCACCCTAACCTTTTTGGCGTTTCTTGCGACGGAAAATCTGATTCTGAAAAATAAAAACACGGCCAGAATGACAAATCCGACAAGCAGCCTTTTTACAAAGGACGATTTGTAACCGCCCAGCCCTTCAAAACCGATGTGCCCGGGCCCGCCGAGAAACATCGGCCATACGTCTAAATTTTTCAATGTTTTCGCGTTTGTGCTCACAATCTGCAGCGAATCCATAGAGTTTGCAAAAAGAATCTGGAGCATCCCCGTGCCGAACAAATCTCCTATAACCGGCGACGACGTAATAGGCACATTGCTTGCCCTTATGTCAGCAGCTATTTCAAACTCCTTGCGTTTTGGATTGCTTTTTATGACGATTATTCTTCCGTCCTCTGTTCCTAAAACAAACTGAGGTATGCCGCTCTTATCGAAATCATACACCGCAGGCGTGGATATAATTCTCTTTGCTTCCGGAAGATTTAATTTCCACAAAAGCTCTCCCGAGGGATAACTTGTCTTTCCTTTAAGCCCCAAAACGGTGCTGTTGGCGGAAACGACAAAGACGTCTCCCATGCCGTCGCCGGT